>JAOZSG010000014.1 GCA_029939785.1 Fidelibacterota bacterium
ATATTTGGTTTTATCCATTCTTATTCTTTTAGAATGACATTTTAAGAAAATTGATGAAACCGCAAAAAGTATTTTTTAACGCAGAGATCGTAGAGATTATATTGTTAAAAATAATGGATTTATTTTTGTGGTACGAAACATCGTAAAGTACAGGGGTTAGTTTTTGGCTTTTTACAAATCTATCAAAATTTAAAAAGTAAAAAAAATAATTTTTCCTTGCATTTAAATATAGAATGGTTAAATTAAAAAACAAGTACATAACGGTACGAAGAAACTGAATGGTTTTAATAAAATGAAAAAGAATATTAAAATCTATAATATATTTTAATAAATAACAAAAAGTGGTTTCATTATGGTTAAAATTGATCTTAAAAGTCGAATTCCAAAGTATAAACAAATAATTAAGTCTATTCAAGGTAGTATTAAAAAAAGAGATTTAAAACCTGGAGATCAATTACCTTCAATTAATTCATTATGTGAAAATTTAGGTATTGCTCGTGATACAGTGATTAAAGCGTATAAAGAACTTACTACGACAGGTATTGTAAGCTCAATGCCGGGTAAGGGATATTATGTGGCAAAAGATCATTTTGGAATCAATCACCATATATTTTTATTATTTGATCTTTTTATGCCATATAAAAAAGCAATTTATAATTCTTTTGTCGAAAAAATGGGTAAAAAGTCAGTAGTTGATATTTACTTTCATCATTATAATCCGGATTTGTATAAAAAACTTATTTTAGAAGCTAAAGGTCAATACACAGATTATGTTATAATGCCATTAGAAGGAGATGAAAGATATTCGGAATGGCTGGATATGGTTTTTGATAATGAGAGCGTATATATTTTGGATTTGGGTATAAAGTTATATGGTAATAAATATCCATCAGTATGTCAGAATTTTGAAAAGGAATGGAATGCTAGTTTATGTAAATTAAAAGAAAAAATACAAAAATATGATAAGTTCATATTGACTCCATATAAAGGTGCATTTAGTGAATATACACGAACTCATGATAATGAAATGGAAAATGGATTTTTGAAATTTTGTAATGAAAATGATGTTAATTATGAAATTGTAAACGATAATAAAAAATTTGAAATAAAGAAAAATGAATGTTATATGATTCCTGACGATAAAGAACTGGTAAGAATTGTTAAAGAGGCCAGAAAAAAAGGTCTCAGGTTTGGCGAAGATATTGGTGCAATATCTCATCCTGAATCACCAATGAAGAGTATAATATGTTTAGACGGTATAACTACTATTTCAACTGATTATTCCATTATGGGTGAGAAGTTAGCAGATATGATTAAAAATGGAAAAAAAGAACATCTTGAAAGTAAATATTTTGTGAATATGAGAAATTCATTATAATAATTTTGTAAATTTTATAGTAAAGGTGAATTATAATCAGTAATTAAATAAATTTATTCTTTCTCCCTTCTCAAACTCCTCTTAATACAAAAATAGAGGAGTTTTTTTTTGATTAAATTAGGGCAGAAAACAACATTTGTTTATGTTTTTCTTTTACAAATAGATGAATTATATTTGCCTATGTAAATTTTATAAGGAGTACAAAGTGGAGTTTAAAGTAAAATCAAAACTTTCTGATGCTCGGGGTCTAAGTCGGACAATTACCAGACTTTCCCATGAAATATTAGAAAGGTGTGAAGTCACTGAAAATCTGAAAATTATAGGAATCAGAACCAGAGGCGAATATGTTGCTCAAAGAATAGCATCTGCAATTGAAAAAATTGAAGGAGAGGAAGTAGATGTTGGAGTACTTGATGTAGTAATGTATAGAGATGACTTTAGAAGCAAACATAAATTACCGGAAGTTCAGGTCACTGATATTCCTTTTGATATAGATGGAAAGACACTCATTTTGGTAGATGATGTAATATATACAGGACGAACAATAAGAGCAGCTCTGGATGCATTAGTTGATTTTGGGCGAGCTGCAAAAATTCAGTTAGCTGTTTTGGTTGACAGAGGTCATAGAGAAATGCCTATAAATGCTGATTATGTTGGTCGAAATGTTCCAACAGCAGATAATCAGGAGATTCGTGTTAATGTCAAAGAATGTGATAATGAAGACAGCATTCTATTGGTTGAAAGAACTGAATAAAATAGAGGTAATAAATGAATTTAAGCATACAAAATTTAATAGGACTTGAAGGAGTACCGGCCGAGGATATTTCAATCATTCTTGATACAGCCTTTTCCTTTCGTGAAGTATTAGAAAGACCTGTTAAAAAAGTTCCAACTCTTAAAGGTAAAACAATTGTAAATTTATTTTTCGAAAACTCAACCAGAACCAAGATGTCTTTTGATCTCGCTGAGAAGAGATTATCCGCAGATTCTATCAGTTTTTCTGCATCGTCGAGTAGTTTATCCAAAGGCGAGACTTTTAAAGATACTATAAAAAATCTTTTTGCTATGAAAATGGATGCTGTTGTAATGAGACATCCAACACCGGGAGCAGCAAAATTACTCTCCGGATTTGTTGATGCTGTTGTAATTAATGCAGGAGATGGAACACATGAACATCCTACTCAGGCTATTCTTGATATGATGTCTATCAAAGAAAAACTTGGTGAACTTAAAGGATTACGTGTGAGTATCATCGGAGATATAAAACATAGCCGTGTTGCGTTATCCAATATTTATGGCTTGAAGACAATGGGAGCAGAAGTTATGCTTTGTGGTCCTCCAACATTTATACCACGTGGCATTGAATCTCTTGGAGTAAAAGTCACTCATAATTTACAGGAAGCATTGGAATTCAGTGATGTAATTAATATTCTTCGTATTCAGCAGGAACGTATGGGAACAGGACTTATTCCATCATTACGGGAATATAGAAAAGTATATGGAATTACACGGGAAAAGCTGAGTAAATTTCAGAAACCAATCACAATAATGCACCCAGGTCCAATTAACAGAGGAGTTGAAATTGATTCTGATGTTGCAGATGGAGAACATTCAATAATTCTTGATCAGGTATTAAATGGAGTTGCATCTCGTATGGCAATTCTCTATTTGCTTATTGGTGGAAAAAATTAAAATGGAAGAAAACAGATAAAGCCAGATTCTATTTGTGTAAATTATATAGTATTTAAAACTAAATTGATATTATTTACAATAAACAAAAAAATGTGATCTATTAACACTCTACTTAAGTTGAAGTAAAAATATAAATGATTTAAAAATAATTTAGCACCAGAGGTGCGGTACTATTTGTAGAAAATTTGATAATCCAATAAACAAAAGCACCATTAGGTGCGACACTATAAACAAGAACAAAAAAGGTAGTGTTAAAAGATATGAAAAAATGAAAAAAATATTCTCTCACGGATTTTTGATATTAACATAGGAAATATGAATTTGTGATAATCTGTATAATCTGCTGTGCCATGAGTAATGCAATGAAGCATGGTGGTTAAATTATTAATAGTGTGTAGATAACCGCATTCTGAACTCTATTTGGCATTCGCCTTATGAAGTCCAGTCTGCTACAGTAAAAAGGAGAAAATTAATGAAAATCAATAAATTAGATAAAACATTACTCTTAAAAAATGGCCAAATAATTGACCCTTTTAATGATAAAATATATAAAAGTGATATTCTTATTAAAAATGGTATCATAAGTGAAATTGCAGAAAATATTTCTGAAGAAGGTATTGATAAAGTAATAAACATAAAAAATAGGAATATCTGTCCGGGATTCGTTGATATTCATGTTCATTTTCGTGAACCCGGATATGAAAATGCCGAAACTTTGGAATCTGGATGTAGAGCAGCTTTAGCAGGTGGTTTTACAAAAGTTTGTACAATGCCAAATACCAGCCCTGCAGTTGATAATGAAGCAGAAGTCTTAAATGTTTACAAAAAAACAGCACATTTACCAGTAGATGTTTATCCGGTTGCTGCAATTAGTAAAGGACGAAAAGGAAAAGAATTAACTGAAATGGTTGAATTAGCAGAGGCAGGTGCAGTAGCCTTTTCTGATGATGGTTCGCCGGTTGAAAATTCACAACTTTTACGAAATGCTTTTGAGTATTCCAAAATTACAGGCTTACCGATAATAAACCATGCAGAAGATCCAATACTGAAAAACAATGGAATAATGAATGAAAGTGTTGTCTCAACACAAGTTGGGCTAACAGGAAATCCATCTATTGCTGAAGAAATTATGATAATGCGGGATATAGAAATTGCAAATTTTACTAATAGTAAAATCCATGTTCCACACGTCTCGACCGAAGGTTCAGTAGAGTTAATCCGAAGTGCAAAAGCAAAAGGTGTAAATATTTCCGCAGAAGTAACACCTCATCATTTATCACTCACAGATGAATATATGAAAAAATTCGATGCCAATGGAAAAGTTGCTCCACCTTTGAGGACAGAGAAAGACCGTCAGGCACTAATAGAAGGCTTGAAAGATGGAACTATAGACGCTATTGCTACTGATCATGCACCCCATGTATATGATACTAAAGAAACAACCCTTGACCTTGCATCTTTTGGAATGATTGGGCTGGAAAGTGCTTTCGGTTTGTTAATGACAAATTTAGTTCATACAAAAATGCTGGATATTCTCGATCTGATTAAAAAAATAACTGTTAATCCGGCTAAAATAATGAATTTGGAATTACCCAAAATAGAAATTGGTGAAAAAGCCAATTTAACAATTGTCAATCCTGATGAGTGGTGGATATTCAGTAAGAAAAATGTAGTATCAAAATCCCATAATTCACCGTTTTTTGGAACAGAATTGACTGGAAGAGCAAAGTTTATTGTTACAGAAAAAAATATAATTAATTGTTGAAAAGATGCCATATAAAAAAAGAAAAAAAAATATTAGTCAGGGTTCAAAATCATCTTTATACGTTTTGTTTATAATAATAATTTTTGCAATGATGGTTTATAAAATCTGGGGCTGTTAGGGGTATTTTTGGAATATATTGACCGTGTCGATATTAGTACCGACACAGTCTGTACACTCCAAAATTAATCTATCTCTTTTAAAACTTCTAATACTTCAATTGGATATTTTACATTATTAAATGGCATTGACACCTGAATACCACTAACATCTTTATAAATTTCACGGATTGTTTCTCTTGCGATCTCGATTCCTATTTCCCGTGCTTCTTCTTTATTTTTCGCTGATCTCATTTTGTTCATAATTTTATCAGAAACAGTTGCTCCCGGTACTTCATTATTCATGAATTCTGCATTTCTTAAACTAATCAAAGGCCAAACACCTGCGATAATTGGAATGTTATATTGTTTCACTTTATCGATAAAATTGAAGAAAATTTCTTGTTCAAATACAGGTTGAGTAATGGCGTATTCTGCACCTGCCTGGATTTTTTGTTCGAATCGCTCCAGTTCTTTATCCATATCCAATGCTGCGGGATTAACACCAACACCTATAAAATATTCAGTAGGTGCTCCGATTAGGTTTCCACCAAGATCCATTCCATTATTCAGACTATTCATTACGCTAACTAATCCAATAGAATCCACATCAAAAACCGCTGTTGCATCAGGGAAATCACCCATCTTTGGTGGATCTCCTGTAATGAGAAGCATATTACGAATTCCAAGAGCGTGAATCCCCAGAAAATCCGACATGATTCCTAATAAATTTCTATCTCTTGCTGTATAATGCAGAACAGGTTCAATACCAACTTCATCCAATAATACTTTTGATAAATATGGTGCACCCATTCTTGACAATGCTCTAGGTCCATCTGGAATATTTATAGAATCAATATGTTTTTCAAATAATATTTTTGCTTTTTGTACAGCTTTTTCACAATTAATCCCTCTCGGAGGAACCATTTCAACTGAACATACAAATTCTCTATTTACAATTTTTCTGGCAAATTTTGATTTGTTTTCAGCTTTGACAGGTTCTGGTCCTTTTTCATGAACTGTAACTTTTTCGATAGTAATATTTTTTTTATGAGGACGAAAAGAACTTATACTTTTTCTCATACTTTTTATATGGTCAGGAGTTGTTCCACAACAACCTCCTACTATCTTGGCTCCGGCTTCTACAAATCTCCGGGCATATTCAGCAAGATATTCATCAGAGGACAGATAAATATTTCGTCCATCTATACTTTGAGGTAATCCTGCATTTGGCAAAATGGATATTGGTTTATCAGTATAATTCACCATCTCTTCTAAAGCTGATAACATAATTTTCGGACCAACACTACAGTTGAGGCCGACTATATCTGCTCCACTTGCTGTAAGTTTTCTTGTCAATGTCTTTACAGAAGTACCATAAATTGTCGCCAAATCTTCATCAACAGTCATTTGAGCAATGATTGGTAAATTACATATTTCACGTGCAGATTCAATAGCAAGTCTAATCTCCCGAAGATCCTGAAAGGTTTCAAAAATAATAAGATCAATCCCTGCATCAATCATTGGTGAAATCTGCTCTTTAAAAGCATCTTTAACTTCAGAAGGCTTGACATGTCCGAAAGGTTCTATCTTTATACCAAGAGGTCCAACACCACCAGCTACATAAACATCTTCTCCGGCTGCTTCTCTTGCAATTTTCACACCCTGATAATTGATATCTCTAAGTTTATCAGCAAGTCCATGAGCTTGAAGTTTGAATCTGTTTGCTCCAAAAGTATTACTTTCTATTACATCTGAACCGGCAGCAATATAATCTTCGTGTATTTTTTTTTATCAAATCCGGTTGACTGATATTAATTTCATCATAACATCTGTTTATAAAAATTCCACGTGAATAGATCTCAGTTCCCATTCCACCGTCAAATAAAACTATATTTTTTTCTAAAAACTCAAGAAAATTTTTTTTCAAAATAATTCCTTTATTATTTTTTTATTTCACCAACTTATCATAACTAGCATGAGTACCAATCCAAAACCATAATAACCCATTATCTATTTCGATGGCAAGTGCTCGATGCTTGATTCCAATTCGTACAGACCAGAATTTTTTCGTTTTTTTTAGGTGCAATGATGGGTGTGTTAAATTTTCTTTTAGGATTTTGAAATTCTTATCTGCCAATTTTTGAATAAATTTTGGTAGTTTTTCATATTCAACCCAAAAAGAAGGAACAGTGAAATGGTTCATAGTTTTTTAAATTTTCCATTTTTAAAATCTAATACTGCTTTGCCGGCTATGTCATTGAGTTTGCCTGACATTATATTTTTTTCAAATTGTTTATCCCATTCTTCTCCATCAAACTCTTCAAACCAAGCTCTGAATTCTTTAAGTTGAGATTTTGGTAGTTTCTCGATTTCTTTTTCTAATTGGTGAACTAACATTTATAAACCTCTTATTCTTTTTCAATTTCATATATTCTATCATAATTTAAATACTTTATTGATTATTTCTTAATAAAATTACTATATTAAACCTCACTTAAAATGAACCCTTTTTATAAAATAATGAGGAATTATGAACCGCGAATTAATGATTAGAAATTGTTTTGATGCAAAATCAGAATTGTCAATATCAAACGAAAAATATATAAAATTCACAAAAGAACTCTTTAATTTTTTGCTCAAAATGGATA
The DNA here is from genome assembly GCA_029939785.1 of Fidelibacterota bacterium. GTDB lineage: Bacteria > Fidelibacterota > UBA2242 > UBA2242 > JAFGTP01 > JAOZSG01. The sequence continues at coordinate 7,582 of JAOZSG010000014.1, forward strand.
TTGAAGATGGTGATTCATCCCAACATCCTTTAGAATATTATAAAAAAGTCATATCATGTTCAATAATAGTAAAAGAAAAAGGAATTGCTGCCGGATTAGATGAAATTTCTTTTTTATTAAAGGAAGAAGGGCTGGGTCTTCATACAAATTTTAAAGATGGAGATGAGATCAATATTGGTGATGAATTATATTTAATCCGTGGAGAAGCCGGTAAAATATTATCTATTGAACGTACAGTACTCAATATTCTTCAGCGACTTTGTGGAATTGCATCTTTAACAAAAAAATATACAGAAAAGATCAAACGATCAGATTGTTTTGTAATGGGAACCCGGAAAACGCTCTGGGGTTATTGGGATAAACAGGCAGTCCGATGTGGAGGCGGTTTGTCTCATAGATTAAATCTGGCTGATGCAGCAATGTTGAAAGAAAACCATCTATCATTATTGAAATCAAGTAATAAGGAAAATCTTCTTGAATTTGGTTTATCAGAAATTATCAAAAATTCACCAAACTTGAGATTTGTCGAAGTGGAAGTTACTTCTATCGAAGAATTTTGGTATGTAGTAAAAAACCTTGTGGAACTCGAAAAAAATATTCCCGGTGTAATCATGTTTGACCATTTCAAACCGGAACAAATAAAAAGCTTAATCCGTGAGTTGAAACAAAAAGGTTTATATGATAAAATTCTGTTGGAAGCATCAGGTAACATTACTTTAAAAACAATTTATGAATATTCAAAATCAGGTATTGATGTAGTTTCATCCGGGGCTCTTACACATTCTGCTCCAGGACTTGATTTGAGTTTAATATTTAATTAATCCTAACCAAGAAAGTAACTATGAAGCCTATTTATTTGGATCATAATGCCAGCACTCCACTTGCAGATGAAGTGATTGAGGCTATGTTGCCCTATCTGAAAGAAGGATTTGGTAATCCGTCCAGTGGCCATTTTTATGGTTTGCATAGTAAAAAACTAATTGAAACTGCAAGAAAAAATGTTGGTATTTTACTAAATGCTTCTACTGATGAAATAATTTTTACCAGCGGTGGCAGCGAATCAAATAATCTATCCATTCTTGGAATTGTTGAGTCAAAACCCGGCAGTCATATCATTACATCTCAAATTGAACATCCTGCAGTACTAAATGTTTGCAAACATTTGGAAGAAAAGGGCCATGAAGTTACATATCTTCCAGTTGACAACACAGGTCTTGTAAATCCGGATGATGTAGAAAATGCAATTCGAAAGAATACTGTTTTAATCACAATAATGCTGGCAAATAATGAAGTCGGAACAATCCAGCCAATTAAAGAAATTTCCAAAATAGCAAAAAAACACGACATAATTTTACATACAGATGCAGCACAGGCTGTTGGTAAAATTTTGGTGGATGTTCAGGATCTTGGTGTAGATTTACTAAGTATTGCAGGTCATAAAATGAATGCACCAAAAGGTATTGGAGCACTTTATATTAAGTCCGGAGTTAGCGTAAAACCACAAATTTTTGGAGCGGATCATGAACGTGGGCTTAGACCAGGAACAGAAAATGTACTCGAAATAATCGGTTTGGGAACTGCTGCAAAATTATTTCATGAGACTTGTGATAAATTTATAGAAAATCAAACTCGACTTAGGAATAAATTTTACAACAAATTAACTCATGAACTACCGTCTATTAAATTGAATGGTCATGAAAAATTAAGATTACCAAATACTTTGAATATTTATTTCCCGGGAATTGATTCAAATACATTATTATCACGTGTTACAGATATTGCTGCTTCAGCCGGTGCAGCCTGTCATACAAATGATATAAATCCGTCTCATGTTTTGACAGCCATGGGATGTTCTACCGAACGATCTCTGGGAAGTATTCGGTTTTCTATCGGACGAACAACAAAATCTGATGAAATAGAAATTGCTGTAGAGAAGATATCAAAAGCTGTAAAAGAAATTTCAGGTATTACTCCAATTAAATCAGAAAGTCTCGATCTTGACGAAATTAAACTGACTCAATATACTCATGGACTTGGGTGTGCATGTAAGATTCGTCCTCACAGTCTTGAAAAAATACTGAAAAATATAAGAGTACCATTATCAGAAAACTCTCTTGTTGGTTTTAATGAATCTGATGATGCCGCAGTTTTTAAAATTGATGATGATAAAGCAATTATTTCAACAGTTGATTTTTTTACACCAATTGTTGATGATGCTTATGATTTTGGACGAATTGCTGCCGCAAATTCTCTTAGCGATATTTATGCAATGGGCGGAAAACCTTTGTTTGCTTTGAATATAGCAGCATTTCCGGAAAAACGTTTACCCATTGAAGTTTTAGAAAAAATCATCAAAGGAGCACAGCAAACAGCAAAAGAGGCGGGAATTTCCATACTTGGTGGTCATACTGTAGAAGACAATGAACCAAAATTTGGTTTTGCTGTTACAGGGATTGCTCATCCTGAAAAGATATTGAGGAACAATGGAGCAAAACCGGGTGATCATTTGATTTTGACAAAACCTATTGGTCTTGGGATTATGACTACTGCTTTAAAGCGTGGTCTTTTAAATCAAGATCAAAGAAAAATGATTACAGAAATCATGGCAGAACTCAATAAAACAGCAGCAGAAGTAATTGCAGAATATCCTGTTAATGCCTGCACAGATGTCACTGGTTTTGGATTAGCGGGACATCTATTTGAAATGGTAAAATCAAGTAATGTTACAGTTGAAATCAATTTTTCGAAAATACCACTTATTTCCGGAGTAAAAGAATTAATTCAACAGGGAATCGCACCGGGTGGAAGTAAAGCAAATTTTGAACACTTTGGAGAATATGTAGAGTGGAATAATATTTCTAATAATATGCAATTATTATTTTGTGATTCTCAGACCTCCGGTGGATTACTAATTTCAGTTAAAAAAGAAATTAGTGAAGAAATTGTTGAAAAATTACAAAATAAAGGCTTAATATATTCAACTGAAATTGGTTCTGTCATTAAAGATGGAAAAAGTATAATCATTATCAAATAAATCCTTTAACGGTATTTAAAATGTCCGGATTAAGAAGAGAATATAAAAAAATATCAAAAAAAATTCATTTTGCTGAAATGCAGGATGGAAGTTATGAAGAAGAAATTACTTTAGAAAGTTTAATTTCTTTTGGAAGAATCCAATCCAATTCCTGTTTTTTTCTGGAAGTATTCAGCAAGCAGGGATTGATGAATCTTCTTAATAAATTCCATTTATTAGAAGTTTTAAATAAAAAAGGTTTAGATAATATATCGACGGAATTAGATACAAGTGATTCTCGCATTCATAGAATGTACATTTATACGGGAGAACAAAAACCTGCAAATATTATTTGTGAACTTGTTGCTAGAAAAAGTCCGCAAAATTTTTCGGAGGAAATAAATCCAGGTCTTCATAATTGTACTTCAAATATATTACAGATAGAATGGTTGTTGTTACAAAATCCCAAAAAAGTCTTTGCTCAGGATCGACCGAGATTACCAGGTCAATCTCGTCCAGGTCTGGGATTGGGCAGAAACTTTCTCGAATTAATGATTATAATGGCAAATTTTCTTTCACTTGATGGCATTACAAATAAGCCTCACTTTTTTCATACCGCTTTCATGTTTACCAAAGAATTCATTTTTGTCAATCCGGAAAAACAGGCAATTATAGAAATGATATGTAAAGATCTTCTTCCGAAATACCCATTTTATAATATTTCCTGGGCAGCAAACTTTAATTGTATAGTTAATACAAAAACTAATGAACCTTTTACATGGGAACCGGATGTTCTTATTCTACCACTTAAAAAGAAATTGGTAAAATATTTTCATTCACGGGAATACAAGAAAACTGTTCATCTTAAAAGAAATAATTATTCATTTGCAATAGACTTTGACAAATTTAAAAATGCAATGAAAGAACATGATCTGAAAATTCTATAGACATGGTTTTTGTAGTAAACACCATGTCTATATTTTGAATTCTACTATTTTATTATTATTCACCATTATAAAAAGAAAAGGAACCAGGCAGTGCTCCAACTGTTAATTCATCAATAATTTCACCTGACATATCCAAAACAAAAACTGTATCCGGTGCAACATAATCTGTACAACCACAAAATAGTTTATCTTCATTCAATGCCAGTGAATAAACATTTCCATTTAAATCACCAATTTTTTCAGAGTCATCATAATTTAAATCACTTTTGATTTCGACAATTCCATTTTTATAAGCTCTGTAAATTTTATCATCATGAGATATTAAATCACCGGAAAAGTCAAAATTAACTCCATAATTCTTAATTGTAACTTCATCTGTGCTCAAATTTATTTTTGACATTCCTGCATAAGTATTCCAACTTGCATCATAATAGGTTGATGCTACATATATCTCATCATTTTTTAATAATATCTGAGAAGGTCCTTCAATAACTTCATAAGTTTTTGTGATTACCGGTGTATTGGAAGTAATATCAATTTCCAGAACTTTATTATTTATAGTCCAATCCGGCTTCATTTGGATGGATGTATAGATTTTATTATTTTTAATGATAATATCTTCTGGCATTCCACCTACAGGAATTGTATCAGTAATTGTATTTGTCACTAAATCAATTTTTAATATACCATTTATATTCCAACAAGTAACATAACCGGTGTTATTATTTACTTCCATAAATCTTGGAGAAGTACCAGGTAATTCAATTGTTGAATTATAGGTGATTTCGTCATCAAGGTTCAAAATTTCAATAGAATGAGAATTATTGATGATTAGATATAGTTTATTATCATGAATAGTCATTGATTGACCAACATCACCAAGTGGATCTGTATTTTGATCCCAATGGATAGGTCCCACAACTTCTTCTTCATTATATTCCCAAAGTGATGCTGAAGCATTTCCAAAGTTACCTTCACATAGAATGAAATTCTTAATTTTTGAACTGTCATTCTTTGATTTTGTTGGATTATCGGTACATGATGTTAATGAGATAATTATTATCATTATTAACAAGTTTGCGATTAATGTTCTGATTTTCATTTCGTTTCCTTTTCTTTTCTTTTTTCATAAACTCTGTCATCTTGAGCCCGTCGAAAGGTGCTCGAAGCTCTGTCTGCTTGATTTTTAATTTTCATAATATTAGTGCTCCGATGCACATTTCGATCAGTCAAAAGCCGAACTTATAAGCAGGCTCAATGTGACAGAATTTTAAATTATCATTTTTTCTTCAATTCATATATCAAATTAAATTTTACTACTCTTCCTGGTTCAGGATATCCTCTAATCGTTTCATATCGTTCATTGGTAAGATTATCAATAGAATTTACTATTGTTATTTTCCCAAAATTCATATTCCATGAATAGGCAAAACTCACAAAATGTTCAATCAGTTCAGGCAGAATTACATCATTTGGCCAAGAGTATAGAGCAATCCGTTCTCCTGTATATTGTATTTGATAATGAAATTTCCAGTTACCGGGATTGAATTCCATATTGATTCCACCTGAATGACGAGGAGAATAGCGAAGAATTTTATTATGACTAATTCCTTTTGATTTATCCTGACTATAATTATAACTGTAATTAAAAAAACAATTGAATGGTATTTTATCACCTCTAAAGGAGTATATAAATTTTCCACCTTTTCGGACAGAATTCTTAACATTCTTTGGCAGCCAATATGATTGTGACGGCATCCACTGAATCAAATTTTCACTTTCTTTTTGATATAACATAATTTTAAGATCACTTTGTTGAATAATGTTGAGAATGAATTCAAGTGATAAATTATTTGTGAATTCAGGTTTCAAATTTTCATTTCCACCAGGTTGCCAATAGAGATCATTAAAACTGGGATAGTGAAAGTATTCTCCAATATTAAATGTGATTTTTTTTGTAAATCGTGAAGGAATAGTTATTGACGAAGATAAGTTCCATGTTTCTTCTGTAAATAAATCAGGAGATTGTGAATAGTTGAAATTAGGATCAAATTCAAATAGTTTATATTTCAATGGTAGGTTTACAGTAGAATTATATGCGATTCTATTGTGTTCACCAGCATCTTTACTCATCATATTATCATGTTTGATATCAAATATAAATAATGGTGAAAAATATTTATGAAGGATAATTTGTTGCTTCAAAATCATGTTAGTCGTATTTACTTTATGTTCACTATCTACAGGATATCCATCTTGTGGTTTATTTACATAATGATCTTTTGAATTCCTGGTAAGCATACGAATCTGGCCTGTTCCAAATTTATTAATCCAACCATAATTTGCTCCAAATATTTGCAAATCATCATTTCTAAAAGATTCTGGAGTAGGTGACCATATTTGTCCTGCAACACCACGTTCTTGTTTGGAAAACAAGTATAATATTTTTAGGAATGAAGAATTTGAGAAACAACTATTTAAACGTAATGAGAAAAAATCTTGGGTAAAATGGTTGTTTTTTCTATTAATTGTTTTATCTGAAATTGGATTTTTTGCAGGGTAATTTCCTTTATTATATTGTTTTCCGGAAAGAATGTTGAAATTCCAGTTTTTTTTCTGAAAATGAAGTAATCCATGAGCATTCCATTGACCATGACTTCCGGTGCCAATTGCAATTGAATTGCCATTTTGCCATGGTTTAATTTCAATGGAACCATCTGACAGTTGTCCGTTTTCAGGATTGTTTTGATAGGAGTTGTAAATAATATTATTTATAAATGGGGTTGGCAATTGTGAAATATCAACTTGTCCATTTTGGGAATTTGTTACATCAAAACCCTCAATCTGGATTTTGGTATGCCTGCCTGGTGCTCCATCCATACTAAGTGTAGTTATACCGGCAGAACCGCCATAGGATTTGAGATATGCACCGGGAATAGATGAGAAAAATTGCCGATGTTCCATAGAAGATGATGTAATTGATTTAGATATTTCCATAAAACTATTTTGGGAACTATTGGATTTGTTGAAGTTGTTTTCTACTGTAACAGCATCAAGATTAACAGGATTCGGAATTAAATTAATTATTAAGTTTGTGGTGCTGTCTGATATTTGAATTCGAAAATTATGGTAGCCAATCCTACTAAATAATATTGAATCACCACCAGAACTTGAATTTGGTAAAGTAAAATTGCCGAATTCATCACTTATTGTCTGAATATTTTTTGTGATATTATTGATATAGACATAAGAAATAGAGTGATGATTATTATCTATAATATATCCATGAAAATTATAGCCTGAATGTAAATAACTGGGATAATGTACAAAGGTAATAAGTAGAAGTAAAAAAAATTGTTTCCGAAATGATTCGGATTTTATGATAAAATTCAGCATTTAGTCCTTTAGCCCTCGTAAAAGAATAAAAAGATATGTGAGGTATCCTGACTCCCAACTCAAACAATTTTTTGCGCCTTCCATCCTGTTTTGATAGAACGTGGCATCTTTGCAAAAAATCTCGCTGATTACAGTAGCGGGGCTGTACATGACTTTAACATGTTTCCCTCATAAAATATCTTTTGTAAAAAATCGAGTGAATTTATATCTGATTTTAGTTTATAGCAAATGAAATTATTTAAAGTGGAATTTATTTGTTATTTGATTTTTGGTATTTGTTTTTCACTCCGAATCCGCCTCAACCCATTTGGCTTCGCTGAAAATGGGTTGAGGCTACTGATCTGCGATTCAACCCGTTTTCACCGGATCGTGTGATGAGAAGATAAAGGGTTGAAAAAATATTGATTTTTCCAATAAATAATTCGGTATTAATACCAATTAGGTCAAACGGGTTTCAACTGTGCTATGGCGACAAATCATTTTTGATTATTTTTATAACATTTATGTTAGACTTCCATTTCTCTACGCATTATGTCATCTACAGTTCCACGTCTTTCAATTAATTTTTCATTTCCATTTTTATCGACTAAAACAGAAGCGGGTAGATTCATAGAATTGTATTCAGATTTCATTGAATGAGTATATGCACCCATCATTCCCATTATCATCAAATCACCAATCTGTAATAAAGGAAACTGTCTCGGAGCCAGAGTTCCATCGGCTTCAACTGTAAAAACGTCTCCTGATTCACATAGATTTCCACCAATTACGTAAGATCTTTCCCCATCCATTTTTCGTTCTTTTGCACCTATAAAACTAATTGGATGATAGCTTCCGTACATGGCAGGTCTCGGATTATGGTTCAGTCCGGTATCGACAATGGCAAAATGATAATCTGGTGTGTGTTTAATATTTTGTACTTCTGAAATGAGTGAACCACAACTTGCAACAATAAATCGTCCCGGTTCTATTTGTAACTGAATATTTTTTCCATATTCCTTTGAAAAATTATTAAAACTTTCAGTTAACTTGTTTCCCCATTCGTCTAAAGGCATTGGTTTGTCGCTTTCTTTATAAACAACGGGAATACCACCACCAAGATCAACGAAATCAATATCATCAAATTTTTTGGCAATATTTAATGTTAGATCTTTAATTCGAAGCCAATGATTTAAATTTGATTCACTACCAATATGAGAATGAATTCCCACAAGTTTTAAATCATACATTTTTAATACTTTTTTGACTTCATCAACTTGATCATGATAAATACCATGCTTACTGCTTGGACCACCTGTATTTGTTTTATTTGTTGCTCCATGGCCCTCGCCCGGATTTATTCTAATAGAACAAGAACTTCCTTTTTTAATTTTACCAATAAGTTTAATCTGATCAATAGATGAACAGTTAATTAAAATATTATTTGCTAATAATTCTTCAAAAACTGTTTGGGATGCACCCTCACCTGTATAGAGAATTTCATTAGTATTATATCCGGCTTTTTGTGCTCGTTTTATTTCGTTTAACGAAACAGCGTCAATATTAATTCCTTCACTTCTTACTATTTTTAATATGGCTTGTAAAGTAAGAGCTTTACAGGCATATCTAATTTGTTTATTTTCATAAGAAATAGCAGATTTTAATTTTTGACATTGTTCTCTAATCTCTTTTTCTGAGAATATATATAATGGTGTATGATATTTATGTGCTAGTTCTCTGATTAATGATTCGCTAAGGTTTTTGCTCATTTTATCCTCCTTTTATGTTAAAAATAAATAAATTCTTTTTCCAAATTTCACTGGACTCATTATTTCAATCGATTCTTAGTTTTATTTGGGTTCATAGACAATACCGGTACCGCCGGTGATTCCCTCGACAGAAAAGATTGGACCATCAAGGTTGAATCCACCCTCGCACTCGAAAGGTTTTAGCAAATAGACTGAGTCAAGATCGTTATGGACAAAGTTGCCGAAGCCACATGATAAATGAACTGAAGCAGCAAGGCCGATTTTTGATTCCATCATGGCACCGATCATAATACCAAGATTGGCAGCACGACAAATAGAGATGATCTCAAGTGCACCAAGGATACCACACTTGGCGACCTTGATATTGATCATATCGGCAACACCCTCACGTACTACACGGAGTGCGTCTTCAGGTGTAAAGACTGTTTCGTCTGCCGCGATTGGCAATGGGCAGTGTTCTCGTACAAATCGCATCCCCTCAAAGTCATCTTTACGTACGGGTTGTTCAAACATACCGATGTCGGCACCACGTGCATTGGCACGTCGCACAAGTTCTACTGCATCCTTAGGTGAAAATGCTTGATTGGCATCTAGTGATATTTCAGCACTGTGAGCATTATCACGTACAGCAATAATACGATCTACATCGGTCGGAACATCTATCCCGACTTTTATTTTGAGTTTGTTGAATCCTTGTTTGATGAATTTTGCAGCATCCTTGCCTGCCTTTTCCGGTGTTCCCAGCGAGAGAGTCATGTCGGTTTCAACTGACTTTTTTACACCACCGAACATATCAGTTAGTGAGACACCTTGGGATTTTCCAAAGGCATCTAATACAGCGATTTCCAAACCACTGTGTGCGGCAATCTGATTTCGTATTGTATTGCGAGTACTTGTCAGAATTCCTCGCCATGAACGGATATCCTTGCCAACGACTGCCGGGCGAAGCTGATCCATTACTGCGATTACAGTTTCACGAGTATCACCTGTTGTATATGGTGAAGGAGAAACTTCACCAAAGCCGGTGGTGCCGTCTTCGAGAACTATACGAATCAGTACGTTTCTTGCTGTGTCTTTTATACCTGTTGCGATCTTAAACGGTTCCCAGAGAGGAAGATCCAGTGGTTCAGCGAGTAGTTTGCGAATTATAGTGGACATAAATTGGTCTCCTTTTAAGCTTTGCCAAGTCGCTTAGATACAAATTTGTCAGCAACTTCAACATCATTAAATTCAAGTGTTGTGTCTTTAAGTGTCTGAGTTGTTTCATGACCTTTGCCGGCAATGATGATCATATCACCAGGTTCGGCAGTGTTTATTGCGTGCTCAATTGCATTACTACGATCGTGAATAACCTCAAACTTATCATTACCTGATGAAACACCTTCAAGAATGTCTTTGACGATTTGGTTAGGGTCTTCAGTACGCGGATTATCATCAGTAATGATAAATCGATCGCTCTTTTCATCTACGACTTTAGACATAAGCGGTCGCTTGCTACGATCACGGTCACCACCACATCCAAATACTGTAACAAGTCTTTTGGGATTGGTTGCACGAGCTGCATCAAGTACCTTAACCAGACCATCGGGTGTATGTGCATAGTCAATAATGACTGCATAGTCCTGACCACGTTCAATGGGATGAAAACGTCCAAAAACAATGATTTGCTTTTCTAATCCGACTTTAATGGTTTCAAGATCCACGCCAAGTGGCAGACACATAGCTACACCACAGAGCATATTGTAAACGTTGAACTGCCCACGGAGTTTGGCGTTAATTTCAATTTCTCCTTGTGGAGTAATAAGTGTAAATTTTGAACCATCGCCTGAGAGTTCAATATTGGTGGCTCTTACATCAGCATTCTCATTAAGACCATAGGTGATAATTTTTGCTTTTGAGGCTTTACGGAAATGTCCAACAGATGGATCGTCAATATTCACAGCCATATATTTATCAGGATCCAGTGTTCTAACCCATTTTAGTTTGCATTCCCTGTATTCTTCCATTGAACCATGATAATCAAGGTGATCCTGTGTCAAATTTGTCCAGCCACCGATTTCATAAGTCACACCATCAACACGATGAAAATCAACACCATGTGAGGATACTTCCATCACTACATGAGTACAGTCACTATCAACCATATCCTGAAAAATTTCCTGAAGATCAGGGGGCTCAGGTGTAGTGTCCTTGGATTTCTTGATTTCTCCGGCAACCTTGCAATAAAGAGTTCCGATTAAACCTATACGGAATTTTTCAATCAGGATAGCCTCAATCACATGAGCTGTTGATGTTTTTCCATTGGTACCGGTGACGCCTATTAGTTTCATTTTTTTTGAAGGATGACCATAAAACTCACCTGATATTAAAGCCAAAACCTCTCGTGAATTGGGAACAATAATCTTAGTTACACCATCAGATACAGGCATGTCATGATCGAGAATTACAGCAGTTGCACCAGCCTCGATTGCCTTGTCAACAAACTTATGACCGTCCGGATGCTCAATTTTGTCTAATTGTGTATAAATGTTGATCGCTATATAGAGAAAATTTTTCTTAACGCGCAAAGGGTCATAGACTACGCCGGCGATCTCACGGTTAATGTCACCGGTAATGCTCGTTGTTTTTGGAATAACTGAGAGAAGTTGTTTGAGTTTCATTATTGAATTATCCTTCCTTATTTTAATGATTTTATAAAAACAAATTTACTCGTTACTTTATATTAACACTTTTGATAAGTGCTGATTATTAAATCTGTTACTTTGATTAAAAAATTTATGGATATTATTTTTATATACAGTAGATTCAAAACTTTTTTATCACTTTTCAATTTTCTGCTATGCTCCATTATTTCCAGTACACAAGTTAATTTTATTAATATATAAATACAAATTTATTATCTTATTTTTTAATCAATGTTTAAATTGAAAGAGGATGCTTGTATCAAAGGAGTTATTTCATTAGCTCTACAAACTATTTTTGAACCGATTCTAAGACAGTCCAAAGGATATGTTATAAACCTTTATGAAATAGAAATTAAAAATTGGTAGTATAGTAGTATAAATAAAATACCTAATTTTTTTATACATTTATTCTTTTAGATTTTATATAAAAACCTTAAATGGCTGGTTATATTTAGCAGTTGTATTAGATGTTTATT
>JAOZSG010000232.1 GCA_029939785.1 Fidelibacterota bacterium
CGCACCTAAAGGTGCTTTATTACATTAGATAATCCGTTATTCTACAAATAGGAACACACCTCTGGTGCTTGATCATTGATCATTGCTAATTGCTAATTGATTTCATCTACCACAAAACCGGAATTATGACCATATTGTTTCATTTTTATTCTACTTAAAGTTTTGTCCTATAAACAAATGTCTTTTATAATTTTAATAAGGATAGTAATTTTGCATGATGAAATTACGAAAATCCATAATATTTCTATTACTATTCTCAATATGTCTCATGATTGGACATGATTTCCTTCCTTATCATTCGCATGGTATATCCCACACTTTCGATAATAGTCTTTTAAAAAATAAAACCTGTAATTGTTGTTCTATATCCGAATCCATAATAGTTTATGATGATGAATCACATAATCATGTCGATGATTGTGACGGAGATCATCAACAATGTACAATTTGTTTTTATAAACAAAAAAATCCTTATATTATCTCACATAATTCTCAAATAAAATATTTTCCTGATGTTATTTTCTTAATAGAAAACAATAAAGAAAATAAAATTATTGAATACGATACATATTTAAAATCAGATCAATATCTCATTCCCAAGATAATTCTTTATCGAACTCCATGTGTCTTACGTGGACCTCCTACCTTAGTTTAAATAAATTTAAAAATTTCAATACCAACCTGATTAATCAGGATTTTTATATTATTTAATTAATAAAACGGAAATTAAAAATTATGAAAAAAATTATTATACTTACATTTATATTTTACACTATTTTTATCACATCATGTAAACAGGAAAATGTCAATACAAAGGATAATCACAAACATATAAGTACAGAACATACACACGAACATAGTTCAAATGAACATGATGAAAAAGATCAACATTCCCATAAAAGCCACGCTCAGGATTCAGAAAAGCAGGATCATGAGCATAATGAAAACTGCGATCATTCTCACGATCATGATACAGATGAACATGATCACAGTAAAACACCTCATAATGAAAATCTAAAAACAAAAATAATTCACCCTGAATTGTTTACAAAAACTCTAAATACGACAGGAACAATAAAAGTATCACCAACCAGTGAATATATTATCAATGCAAAAACAAGTGGCGTTATAAAATTCCAGAACAACAATCTTGTTATTGGATCTGATGTTAAGAATGGCTCAAATTTATTTACTATTTCCGGCGAAGAAATGGCAAATAATAATATCAATGTCCAATTTGTAAATGCAAAAAATAATTACAGGCAAAGTAAAGAAAATTTTCTACGAGCAAAATCTTTAATAACTGAAAATATAATATCACAGAAAGAATTTTTAGCCCGAAAATCCAAGTTTGAATCCGATAGTACAAGTTATTATATTTTAAAGAAAAATTTTAGTTTCAAAGCACTCCAAATCAATTCTCCAACTAACGGTAAATTGTTTCAACTTTATGTGCAAAACGGCGAATATGTAAATGCCGGACAACAACTTGCGATTATTAGTAAAAATTGTCAAAATTACATTGAAGTTGACTTACCTAAAAAATATTTCACCAAAATTCAAAACATTAATTCCGGTAAATTTCAAATGGAATATGATAATAAAATCTATTCCTTCGATCATAACTCAAAAATCTCAACAGGAGATCGAATTAAACATGGTGATCCTTTTATTCCAATTAGTTTCTCTTTGGAACATAATCATGATTTGATTGCAGGAAGTTTTGCTGAAGTTTGGTTGAATATTGAAGAATCAAAAAATTCAATTGTAGTTCCAAAGTCGGCAATTATTGAACAACAAGGATTATATTTCGTTTTTGTAAAACACGCTAAAGATGATTATGAAAAAACACTTGTTACTTTGGATGCCATCAATGCTGATAAGGTTAAAATTGACTCCGGAATTGATTTTGGTATGGAAGTAGTAATAGACGGAGTAATTGAACTGAAGCTGGCAAATTCAGGTTCTGCAGCTACCGACAGCCATTATGGTCATAATCATTAACAGGGAGTTTTTATGTTAAATAAAATTGTAAAATTCTCTATAGAAAATAGAGCAACTGTAATAATTCTGGCTTTTATTATAATGGGGCTTGGAATTTATATAACTAAAACAATGGATATGGATGTTTTTCCAGATCTTACAGCACCTACTGTGACAGTAATGACAGAAGCACATGGTATGGCTGCGGAAGATGTAGAAAGACTAATAACATTCCCAATCGAAACTACGGTTAATGGAGCATCAAATGTTCGAAGAGTACGTTCTGCTACTTATGCCGGAATTTCTTTAGTCTGGATAGACTTTGAATGGGGAATGGATATATATAAAGCACGCCAGATTGTTAGTGAAAAACTTGCAAGTGTCATTGGTAATTTACCTCAGGGTACTGATGAACCATATATGACTCCACAATCATCAATTATGGGTGAAATAATGCTCATTGCTGTAAGTAGCGATTCAATATCTACTATGAATTTACGTACTCTCACTGATTGGCAGATAAAACAACGGTTACTTGCTGTAAATGGTGTTGCCCAGGTCATAGTTATGGGTGGAGATATTAAGCAGTATCAGGCATTACTGAACGTTGACAAAATGAGATTTTATGATGTTAGTTTGCATGAAGTTCATGTTGCCTGTGAAAACTTAAACAGCAATTCAGCAGGTGGAATTATTAATGAATTCAATCAGGAATATTTAATTCGTGGTATTGCCAGAACATCTGATATTAATGAGATATCAAAAGCAGTAATAAAAAATATAAATGGGAAACCAGTATTATTATCAGATATTGCTGAAGTGAAAATTGGAAATGCAGAACCAAAAATTGGTGAAGCCTATCTTAATGGAAAAAATGCGATAATTATCACAATTCTTAAACAGCCAAATTCAAATACATTAAAGTTAACCGCAAAAATTGATAAAGCTATTGAAGATTTATCTTCTAATCTTCCGGGACATATAAAAATTAATCCTCATGTTTTCCGGCAATCCGATTTTATTTATATTTCTATTAATAATGTAAAAAATGCATTAATCGAAGGAGGATTATTCGTCACCATTATTCTTTTCTTTTTCCTTATGAATTATCGAACAACATTGATTTCATTATTTGCAATTCCGCTTTCATTATTGGTTACAATTATTGTTTTGAAATTACTTGGCATGACAGTCAACTCTATGGTTTTGGGTGGAATGGCAATAGCAATTGGAGTACTGGTAGATGATGCAATTATTGACGTGGAGAATTCCTATAAAAGATTGCGTGAAAATCATGCATTACCATTATTACAAAGAAGAGATAAAAAACTGGTTAATTATGAAGCATCTATTGAAATTCGTTCATCCATAATTCACGCAACCATGATAATTGTAATAGCTTTTTCTCCTCTGTTCTTTTTGTCCGGAATGGAAGGAAGAATGTTGCGTCCATTGGGAATTACTTTTATTGTATCTCTTTTTGCATCGTTAATGGTTGCTCTGGCAATAACTCCGGCTCTATGCAGCTTATTATTATCATCAGATAAACAATTGGAAAAACACGAAAACAGAGGAAACAAAATTATTTATAAAATAAACAATTTTTATGCTGATACACTAAAATTTGTATTAATGCATAAAACACCTGTTTTATCCTTTGTAGGAGTATTAATAATAATTTCATTAATAATATTTTTTAGTTTGGGTAGAAGTTTTTTGCCTGATTTTAATGAAGGTACATTAACAATAAATACAATAACAGAACCTGGAATATCTCTCGAAGTTAGTTCTGAGTTAAATAGTCAAATTGAAGATGCTCTATTATATATGGAAGAGATAAAATACATTTCTCGTCGTTCCGGTCGTGCTGAACAAAGTGCTCATATGCATGGTGGTTCATATTCATCAGAGATTGATATTCCATATAAACTATCTTATCGATCCAAAGAAGAATTCATGGCAGATTTACGAAGTAGATTGAATAAAATTTCAGGATTGAATATTTCTGTTGGACAGCCACTTTCACATCGTATTGATCACATGCTTTCAGGTACCAGTGCAAATATTGCTCTGAAAATTTTTGGTGATGATTTGAACCAAATGTATTCAATTGCAAAAAATATTGAAACTGAAATACAGAATATTCCCGGAATAGTGGACTTACGAATAGCACCTCAGGTGGAAGTACCACAATTACAAATAATTCCTCGTAGAAATATGATGGCCAAATACGGAATTACGATGAATGAATTTAATGAATTTATTCATACTGCCATATCAGGAGAAAAAGTATCACAGGTGTTTGAAGGGAATCGTAATTTTGATTTTATAATACGATATGATAAAAAATATCGTAATTCGATAGAGGCAATTCAAAATTCTCTAATCGATTCTCCAATTTATGGAAAAATTCCAATACATTATGTTGCAACAATAAAATCTTCTGCAGGACCGAATGTAATTAATCGTGAAAATGTACAAAGAAAATTAGTAGTTTCTGCTAATATTGCTGATAGAGATTTGCATAGCATAATTAATGACATAAAAAATAAAATCGATACTAATGTTATTTTCCCTGATCATTATTGGTTGGAATATGGCGGACAATTTGAGAGCGAATCAAAGTCTTCCCGGATTATTATGTTTACTTCAATTTTTGCAATTATTATAATTTTTATGATGTTATTTCAAGAATTCAAAAAAGTAAAAACAGCCGCAATTATTATGATAAATCTACCTTTAGCATTAATTGGTGGCATTTTTTCAATTTGGATAACTTCAGGTGAATTGAGTATTCCTGCTTTCATTGGTTTTATTACATTATTTGGAATTGCTTCGAGAAATGGAATATTATTGGTTTCCAGATATATTACCTTACAAAATGAAGGAATTCCCTTAAATGATACAATCATTTCAGGTTCAAAGGAAAGACTAAATCCAATTCTGATGACAGCTTTAACAGCTGTATTTGCATTGATTCCACTTGCTCTTCGTGGCGGTCAACCCGGTAGTGAGATTCAAAGCCCTATGGCTGTTGTGATACTTGGTGGATTGATAACCTCTACTTTTCTTAATCTCTATATAATACCTATTATTTATAGCATATTTCATAAAGATAATGAACAAATTGAAACTGCCAAAGGAAACTTATGATGAAAAAAAATATTTTAATATTACTTATATTTATTTTTAGTTCAACTTTTGCACAAGAAAATATTGAACAGTTATTAAAAAGTGTAGCAAAGGAAAATAAAGCAATTCAGTCTTATCGAAAACATATTGATCATGAAATGATTAAGACAAAGACCGAATTAACCCCTTCTGATCCGGAAATTGGATATAAAATGATGCCAGATGGGAATTATGAATTGGAATTTTCACAGGGATTTCATTTTCCGACTTATTATATGAATAAATATAAAACTGCAAATCTAATTCAATTACAACAAGATTTAGAATTGCAAATCTTTATCACAAATATTTTGCATAATACAAAATTGAAATCACTGGAATTAATCTATTATAATCAACGAATTCCAGTTCTAGAAAAAAGACAGAAAAATGCATCTGAACTCTATGAATTGATGAAAAAATTATTAAAGTCAGGTGAAGGAACTCAACTTGAAGTTAATAAGGCAAAATTGCATTTAGTTAACCTACAATCTGAATTGTCTTCATT
>JAOZSG010000015.1 GCA_029939785.1 Fidelibacterota bacterium
AAGAAAATATTAATACTATAATAAGTTCTCTTCCAAATTTACCTCACGAATCAGTTAAAATTGGAAGTTCGGAATTGGATAACGTAGAAACTGCTTCATGGGGTAAAAAGAAAACCTATGATTTTCAGTTAAAAGATCATTTGGATATTGCAGAAGATCTTGGGATTCTTGATATAGTTCGTGGAGCAAAGATTTCAGGATCTGGTTTTCCTTTGTTTATTGGTGCAGGTGCAAGGTTAGAAAGATCGCTCATTAATTTTATGCTTGATTTTCATGCTGATAAACATGGTTATACTGAAGTATTTCCACCTTTTTTGGTAAATCGTGATTCGGCTTTTGGTACAGGACAATTACCAAAAATGGAAGAAGATATGTATCTGTGTAATGAAGATGATATTTTTCTTATTCCAACATCTGAAGTACCGGTTACCAATATCCACCGTGATGAAATTCTAAAAGAAAAGAATCTACCGATAAAATATACAGCATATTCTGCGTGTTTCAGAAGAGAAGCTGGTTCTTATGGGAAAGATACTCGTGGACTTTCCAGAGTACACCAATTTAATAAAGTGGAAATGGTTCAATTTGTTGAACCTGATAAATCCTATGACGTACATGAGAGTTTATTAAAAGATGCTGAAGATATATTACAAGCATTAGATCTTCCTTACAGAGTATTGAGTTTATGCTCAGGAGATTTAAGTTTTGCTGCTGCAAAATGTTATGACATCGAAGTCTGGGCTCCTGGAACTGATAAATATTTTGAAGTATCCAGTGTAAGTAATTTCGAAGATTTTCAGGCTCGCAGAGCAAATATCAGATATCGTCGCAGTCTTGACAATAAAGTTGATTTTGTCCATACACTTAATGGTTCCGGCGTTGCTACTCCAAGACTTGTGATAGCATTGTTGGAAACATATCAAAATGAAGATGGTTCTGTAGATATTCCTGAAATTTTATGGCCCTATACAGGTTTTAAAAAAATTAGTAAATAATTATAATTAAAATGGATATCATTAATGATACTCAATTGGATAAAAACACTAATATTATTAATAGCAACACTCATATATTCTTTTATATGTTTTATTGTAGCAATTTTTGACAGAAGAGGTAAGTTTTACAGTTTTTGGGGGAGACTATGGGGTAAGACTTTTGTCGCATTGGCAGGTCTAAAAATTGATGTTAAAGGGTTAGAAAATTTAAAAGATGCTAATCCTGCAATTATTATGATTAATCATGAAGCCGCATTAGATATTCCAGTTTCAGTCGCAATATTACCTTTACAACTAAGATATATTTTTAAGCAGGAATTAGTATATATTCCTTTATTTGGTTGGGCATTATGGCTAGGGCGTAATATACCAATTAACAGATCAAATCCGAGAGAAGCAATAAAGAAAATAAATCGAAAATCCGGTGCAATCATTAATCGTGGTTTTAATATTATTATCAGTCCTGAGGGAACCAGAAGTGAAGACGGTAAAATAGGCATTTTAAAAAAAGGTGGTTTTCGAATTGCCCAACAATATGATATTCCAATTATTAGTATGACCATGATTGGTAACAGGTATTTAAATCCTAAAAAATCAATGTTTGTAAAGCCAGGAAAACTCCTTGCTGTTATAGATAAAGCCGTAAAAGTTTCTGATTTTGATAATCTGAATGACTGTGTTGATACTATTCGAACAAATATGGTTAATGCCAAAGAGAAATATGAAGAAGCAGTAAAGGCTAACATTGCTTAATTGTAATTGTAATATAGTTTGTGAACCTTCACCAAAATTAATAAAAGGTGAAAAATCACTCTATCTATCCTGGCTGGAACAGAGTTTTCAGCAGGAATTTTTACAAACATTGGACGATGAAAAAATTAGTATAATAAATCCGGGTATCCGTAATGAAACTGAAGGACCGGATTTTTCTGAAGCCTTAGTTTTAATAAATGATGAGTTTCATAAAGGCGATATTGAAATTCATTTAAATAATGGTGATTGGTATAATCATAAACATGATAAAGATAAAAAATATAATAATGTAGTTTTACATGTAGTCGCAAATATTGACACAAAAAGATCAATTTTAACTGCAAATGAGAAAATAATACCTGTTTTAGAGTTACCTGCAAATCTTGAAATAATAGAAAAAGAATATTCTTGTGAAGCGTGGGGAGACATAAAAATAGATGGTTTTTTTGAAACTATCAATGATTATTCTGAGAAAAGATTTCAAAGAAAATGCTTTTCAGTACAAGACTCAATAATGCAATTTGATGCAGAGCAATTTTTTTATATTAGTATATTAGATGTAATGGGTTATAGTAAAAACAGAATGGCTTTTAAAAAATTAGCTCAAATCCTTCCTATATCTCAATTATACAACATCTTAGATAAAACTGATGAAGAACAAAGATTGCATATACTTGAAATTTGTTTATATGGAATATCAGGATTATTAAATCCTGAATATGATAAATATTTTGATAATATTGAATATTTAAAAAGTCTGAAAAAATCCTGGAATAATGTACAGAAAAGATTTGGTATCAGTGAAATAATTGATCAGCGGTTACATTTTGCAGGAAGCAGACCTGCGAACCATCCTCATAAGAGACTAGCATCTTTGGCTCAAATTTTGTCTAACATATATCCGGAATATCCGGGGCAATTGTGCTTAAATATAATTAGTTCCGGAAGATCGGAAGACAAAATGATAGAGCTTTTTAAAAAATACTTTCAATTACCTTCAGGCATGTGGTGTAATCATCCACTTTTTAGACAACAACATGGTAAAGTTTTAATTGGAGAAAAACGATTGATGGATATGATCAGTAATGTTTTTTTACCATTTTGTTGGGCATTGGGATCTATAAAAAAGGAAACTTTTCTCATTGAAAAGACATTAGCAATGAGCAGGAATATATCTGTAGGTGCTTTTCCAGGAAAAATTGAAAAAATGTTAAATAGACTTAATATTCCAAAAAAAAATATTAATACAAATTTTCAATTACAGGGATGTATTGAATTTTATAGACTTTTTTGTGAAATGAATTTATGTAAACTTTGTCCAATAGAAAATAATATATTGATAGAAAAATCTTGAAAATTAGTATTGTAGTGACGAAATTACCACTTCAATGTGAAGTATGAAAATATAAAATATAGGGAATAAAATGGTAAACAAAAAAAATAATTTTTTAATACAGATATTAATAATTTTGCTAATGTTCAATTTTGGAAATGCAAAGTTGCTTAACACAAGTTCAAAAGATGCATTGACAAACCTGAAAGAATCTGTAACTGAAAACTCTCCTGAACTGTTTGATTTACTTTTTGCTGAATCTAAGTCTTATTATGTAGAAGCTATGATTGCAGAACATTTTAAAGATTCATCTGAAGTCAAATATTGTCTTGATCGTAGTGTAGAAATTATTGCAGAAATTCGGGACTTGGATAGTTTGACTTTACTACAAAGAGATGATTATAGACGTTTCTGTGAAAAGTTAAATACTGATTTTAAGACCATATTTGCTTATGTCAATGGAGATATTGGTACGCGTCATGTATCTGATATGAGAGACGAAATTAATAATTCAATGCAGGATACGGTGAATATTGGATCTGATAAACTAATAATCCTCGATGACAGGACTGGTCATTTACCAATTGTTACATCGAAAAAAATTGAACGTATCATAACATATTTTCAAACCAAGCAGAGAACTAATTTTCAGCAATGGCTTAATAATGCAGGTAAATATAAAGAATTAATGGTTCCTATTTTAAAAAAGGAAGGACTACCTGAAGAAATATTTTATCTGGCATTGATAGAAAGTGGATTTAAAACTTCTGCATATTCCTATGCTCATGCGGCTGGTTGTTGGCAGTTTATTGCTTCAACAGGAGCATATTACGGATTAAAGAGAAATTGGTGGATTGATGAAAGACGCGATCCAATTAAAGCTACAATTGCAGCAGCACAATTTTTAAGCGATCTTCATGATTATTTTAATGATTGGTATCTTGCAATAGCAGCATATAATTGTGGTAAACTAAATGTAATCAGAGCAATCAGACGAGAAGGTACCAGAGATTACTGGAAAATGAAAACACTTCCAAGACAGACAAGAAACTATATTCCAACTTTTATGGCAGGTATGATAATAGCAAAAAATCCTGAGAAATATGGATTCGAAGATACACCTGATCCAACATGGGAATGGGATGAAGTAGTTATAAAGGATTCTTATGAATTGGAAGCAATTTCAAAGGCCTGTGGAGTAACTGCCAAAGTTTTAAAAGAGTATAATCCAGAACTTCGTAGATGGATGACTCCTCCGGATAAAAAAAGTTATACATTAAAATTACCTAGAAAGAAAGGTAAAGATCTGATTACAAAATTGAAACATATTCCAAAATCTGTTGATGGAGGACCACAGTTTGTCACTCATAGAGTGCGTAGAGGACAAACTCTTGGTTATATTGCCAGAAAATATAGAACCAGTGTTTCATCTATAGTTTCAGCCAATAACATAAGAAATAGAAATGCTTTAAGAATCGGGCAGTCACTGCGTATTCCGAGTAATAATTATTATTCAAAACGTTATATCAATACAAGCCAGAGTGCATCAACTCATCTTGTAAAAAAAGGTGAAAGTCTATATGAAATTGCACAGCACTATAAAGTGACATTGAGTGCATTACGTGCTCAAAATAATTTATATGGCAAGAGATTTATTTATCCCGGACAGAAATTATCAATTCCGGGCAAAGGAAAAATGACAATAAATACAAACACAGCGACAAAAACAAAAATAGAAAAAAAGACAACTCAGAATAAAGTTGTTCATGTAGTAAAAAAAGGTGAAACTTTAAGTGGAATTGCTGAAAAATATAGGGTAGGATTGAGCAAGGTCAGATACTGGAATAATATTTATGGCCGCAAAGTAATATATCCCGGGCAAAAATTAAGTATATATCAATAAAAGGATTTCTATTTGTACAAAAAGGATAAACGTCTTACGATAATCATTCTTAGTTTTATAGTTATTTTAATAATTTTCTTATACTCAGGTCTGAAATCCGGAAAGAATAAAGAGAACTTTTCTACCGGAACACCTAAAGTAGGTATTGTAAACTTAAAGGGTGTAATTTATAATTCTGAAAAAATTGTAAAAGAACTCAATAATTTTAAAAAACGAAATGATATAAAAGCAATTGTGCTACGTATTGACACTCCCGGTGGTGGCGTCGCTGCATCACAGGAAATATATGAAGCAGTAAAAAAAGTACGTGATTCCGGAAAACCTGTTGTTGCATCTATTGGTTCTGTTGGAGCATCCGGTGGTTATTATGCTGCAATTGGAGCATCAACAATAATGGCAAATCCGGGAAGTATAACTGCAAGTATCGGAGTAATTGCTAATTTTCCTGTTATGAATGAATTATTAGACTTTATTGGTATTAAATATAAGACAGTAAAAAGTGGAAAATATAAAGATACAGGCTCTCCGTTTAGGACATTTACCGAGCAGGATAGTTTAAGATTTCAAAATACTGTTGATGATTTATACAATCAGTTTTTACAGGTAGTTATAAAAGAAAGACAAATTGAAAAAAATGACTTGATAAAAAGTGCAGATGGGCGTATTTTAACGGGCTTGCAGGCACTGCAGGTTGGGTTAATTGATACACTTGGTACAAGAGATGATGCTATCATGCTGGCTGCAAAATTTGCAGGAATTGAAGGCGAGCCTAAAGTTGTTTCTTCAAAAAAAGAAAAAGTGACATTATATGATCTTCTTTTTAATGATATTGAAGAAGTAAAAGCATTAATCAGGACTGAACCTTCTGTAAATTATATTCTTAAGTAAAGGAGTTACAGTGATAAAAGCGGATATTGTAAACATAGTTGCAGATCATACAGGATTAACAAAACTTGATACTAAAGCAGTAATAGAAGGTGCGGTATCAGTAATAATTGATGCTTTACACCGTGGAGAAAGAATAGATTTACGTGGTTTTGGAAATTTTGATGTTAAATTACGTAAAAGTAAAAAAGCAAGAAATCCCGGAACCGGAGAAGAAATTGTGCTTCCTGATAGAGCAGTACCTGTTTTTAAACCATCCAAAAGTTTAAAAGAACAGGTTGATTTTGAATATAAAAATCGTGAAAATAATAAATAAACATATTATCAAATAGGAGTTACCATGCCTAATGGAAAAAAAAGAAAACGACAAAAAATAAAAACGCATAAACGTAAAAAACGTCGTAGAAGAGATCGTCATAAGAAGAAAAAATAATCTAACGATTTCATAAATATAAAGGTGGTCTGTGAGTTTTCTCAATAGTACCACCTTTTTAATATCTAATGGTAAAACAAAATCAAATATTAACAGTATCAGAAATAGCTAAAAAAGTTGAATATATTATTGTTCAATTTTTAGAACCGGTTTATGTTGAGGGAGAAGTCTCTAATTTCTATCGTAGTCGGGCAGGGCATATATATTTTTCATTAAAAGATGAAAATGCTGTATTGAAATGTACTATTTGGAGAAATGTTTCAGATTCAATTCCATTTAAAATTATTGATGGAATGCGAATTGTGGTTTATGGTGATATTACAACTTTTAAGGCTCAATCTCAATATCAAATGAATGTAAAAAAAGTAAGGGCTTCCGGATTGGGAGATCTTTATCTTGCTTTTGAAATGTTGAAAAATAAATTAGAAGCAGAAGGTTTATTTGATACTGAAATTAAGAAAAAACTTCCTAAATACCCTACTTCTGTTGGAGTAGTAACTAGTGCTACAGGTGCTGCTATTCAAGATATAATTAGAGTAAGTGGTAGAAGAAATCCATCAGTAAAAATTGTAGTTTTCCCTGCAAAAGTTCAGGGAGTAGGATCTGCTGATTCAATAGTAAAAGGAATACAGACCTTTAACGCAAAAAAAAATGTAGACTTAATAATTATTGGTCGCGGTGGTGGATCAATGGAAGATTTATGGGCTTTTAATGAAGAGAATGTAGTTAGATCTATTGTTGCATCTGATTTACCAATTGTCAGTGCTGTTGGTCATGAAACAGATTTTACACTTTCTGATTTTGCAGCTGATTTGAGAGTACCAACTCCTTCATCAGCTGCAGAAGAGGTAATACCTGAATTGGAAGATATAAATTATAAATTAGAAGTAACACAACAAAAAATTACACTAGCATTTAATAGAAAATTTGATTTTTTTATATCACGATTGCAAAGTTTAAAAAGACATTTGTCAATGTTAAATCCTGAAAAAACTATTATGCAAAAGATTCAACGAATTGATGAGTTGGAAAAAAGAATGCTGAACTCTATTTCTCAACTTATTCGAAGCAAAGAAACTCAATTGCAGCATATGCATGAACAGTTATATTCACTTAGTCCTGAAGGAGTATTAAAAAGAGGTTATGCAATAGTATTCAAAACATCTAATAATAAAATAATTAAATCAATAAGCGATGTACAATATGGAGAAGAAGTATTAATTAAAATTTCAGACGGATCAATTAATTCTGAAGTAAAATCCATATTATGATATAAATTTTAAAAGAGGTATTTATGGTAAAAAAAATGTCTTTAGAAAAATCCTTTGAAAAGTTAGAGGAAATTGTAAAAAAATTAGAATCAGGAGATGAATCATTGGAAAAATCTCTAAAACTTTTTGAACAAGGTGTCAATATATCAGACGAATGTCAAAAAAGTCTGGAAGATTTGGAAAATAGAGTCAAAATAATATCAAATAATAGAGAAATTAGGTTTAAAGATATTGATTAATATCTTACAAATATAAAGTAGAATCATGAAAATTGGAATAGTATTACACCCTAAAAAGAAAAAAACAGAAAAAATAATTTCATTATTGTTTAAATTTTTGCTATCAAAAGGTCAGGAGTTGTTTATACCGGAAGATATGGATGATGGTTTTTATGAAAATGAGGGGCTTAACCTAATTCCCAGAAAAGAAATGGCTGCAAAGATTGATATCATGTTTAGTATTGGTGGTGATGGAACTTTTATTGGTGGAGCAAGATTAGTATCTGGAACGAAAATTCCTGTATTTGGTATTCATCTTGGTGGACTTGGATTTTTGGCTGATATAACTGTAGATAACTATAAAGAAAGACTTACAGATTTTTTAAATGGGAATTATGAGATAGAAGAAAGAAGTGTTCTTGAAGCAATAATCAAACGAAAAGATAAAATAGAAAAATATTATGCCTATAATGAATTATTAATTAGTCGGGGTAATATTATGGGAATGACAAAAATTCGTACTTATGTTGATGGTGAATATCTGAATACCTATAGAGGTGACGGTGTTCTTGTGGCAACTCCTACCGGTTCAACAGCTTATAGTTTGTCTGCTGGTGGTCCTATTATTTCCCCTGATTTAAATATATTTGTAATAAGTCCAATTTGTCCCCATAGTTTATCAGCACGCCCTCTGATAATTTCAGATAAACAAACAGTAAGTTTTGATTGTGGTAGTATTCCGCAAAAAGTTGTTATGGTTGTTGATGGACAAAAAAGGATTACTTTGGATAAGGCAACAAAATTAAAATTTAAAAAAGCTAATTTCCCTCTGCGGATAATCAGATTTAAAAATGACTCCTTTTTTCAGACTCTCCAATCCAAATTAAAATGGGGAATAGATAATAGAGAAAAGTAATAGAAAGATTCCAAATTGACAGGCACACTCATCAATATTATTTCAATAGTAATAGGTAGTTTAATCGGACTGATGTTTCACAGGAAATTTCCGGTGAAAATAACAGATATTGTTTTCCAGGTGATAGGATTATTTACTTTGTATCTCGGTATTTCAATGGCTTTAAAAGGAGAGTATTTATTAATCATAATCTTTAGTCTGATTTTAGGAGCAATTGTTGGTACTATTCTTGACATTGATGAAAAATTCGAGCGATTAACCGGGTTAATCCAAAAGATAAGTAAATCAAATAACAAAAAGTTTTCTGAAGGTTTTGCAACTGCTTTTTTACTCTTTTGTATGGGATCAATGACAATATTAGGTGCATTTGAAGAAGGATTAGGTGGTGAACCAAATTTGCTTTTGGCTAAATCTTTGTTAGATGGATTCTCATCTATTGCCTTATCTGCTGGATTAGGTATTGGTGTACTTTTTTCCGTTATTCCTTTATTAATATATCAAGGTGGGTTAACACTACTAGCCGGATCACTAGAAACTATATTGAAAGAACCAATTATAAATGAGATGACTGCAACCGGTGGAATTTTACTTTTAGGTTTAGGAATTAATATCCTCAAAATAAAAGAACTTAAAATAATTAATATGTTACCTGCTATTGTTATTGTAGTTATTTTATCAATAATTTTTATATAACTTTTTTTAATGTAAAAAGTTGATGTACATCAACTTTTGTGATTTTTTTTATTACTATCTTATAAAAAATGGGAGGTTATAATGAAACTATTCAAGATTATTTTAATTTCTATGATAATTTGCACAAGCCTAATATCACAGGAAACTGTAGAAGAAATGATGAAACAGATGCAAAGTGATGTGCAAAATGAGATTGATGAAACAAATAAAGCAGTCAAGGCATATATTTCTGAGCAAGACTCACTATTTGCTGAATTTTTGAAAAAAGAGTGGGAATTATTCAAACCAGAATCAGGAATAAAACGTGAAGAAAAACCAAAACCAGTAAAAATTCCATCAGCTCCTCCAATTCCAAAAAAAGAAATCAAAGAAGAAACTATAGTTAAACCAATTAAAAAAATTGTAATTCCTGAGATAAAAAAGGAACCGGTTATTATCCCCAAAGAGATTATTATTACTCCTAAGAAACACACTAAAAAGATTTCATTAGATTATTATAATAGAGAATTGAATTTTGAATATGATCCTAAATTTTATGTTCCGGTTCAAATGCCCGTAAAAAACAAAAAAATAAGTGAGTATTGGAATAGTATTAGCCGAATTAAAGTTGATTTTTTTCTTGAACAGATAAAAGGATATGAAAAGCAACTTAAATTAAATGATTGGGGAGTTTACCAATTAACATATCAGACAGCACAAAAATTTAACCAATCTGAAGAAAGTACTACATTATTTACATGGTATATTCTTACAAAACTTGGGTATAAAGTAAATATTGGATATGGATCAGACTTTATTGCCTTACTTGCTCCAGCAGAAAATATGCTTTATTCTACTCCATTTCTTACCTTAAGCGGAGAGAAATATTTTGTTATTACATCTTCTAATGGTAAAAAGAATTTCAGCCAAATATATACGTATAAAACAGAATATTCCAAATCCCAAAGAAAGATTAATTATGAAGTAAAGGAACTACCATTACTGGGTGGTAACAAGACTGTTAAAAATTTAAAGTTTAAATATAAAGGAGTTCCATATACAGTTAACAGTAATTTTAATGATAATATTGTTGAATTTTTTAAGTATTATCCTCAGACTGATTTTTATGTATATTTTCAAACTCCAATATCCCAATCAACAATTTATTCAATGATAAAATCACTTAAGCCAATAGTAGAAAATAAGAGTGAATCTGAAGCTGTAAATATCATTCTTTGTTTTGTCCAAACTGCTTTTAATTATAAAACGGATAATGATAATTTTGGTAGGGAGAAACCACTGTTTCCTGAAGAAACATTATTTTATAAATATTCAGATTGTGAAGACAGATCGATTTTATTTGCTCATCTTGTGGAAAAGGTTTTGGACATGGATGTTGTTGGATTAAAATATAAAGGACACATGGCAACAGCAGTAAAGTTTGAATCAAATTTATCAGGTGATAAGATTGTTTATAAATCGGATAATTATCTGGTTTGTGATCCCACATATATTAATGCACATATAGGTCAGGCAATGCCACAATTTAAAGGAAAAAATCCTGAAATTATTGCTTTTTGATCAAAAATAATATGATAAAAAAAAGCCACTACTTAATTTGTAGTGGCTTTTTTTTATGTATCAAACTACATTACTATTTTCATATATTTTACTAATTATATCTTTGTAATGTTCATATATGACTTTTCGTTTTATTTTTAAACTGGGTGTTAGTTCTTCTTTTTCAAGAGTAAACATTTCAGGGAGTAGTGCTATTTTTTTTATTTTTTCAAATCGGGCAAGTTTACTCTGCATTTCTTCAACTTCTTCCCATATAAATTTTTTGGTCTCACTATGTGAAATTAATATTTCATTGGTGGAAGTATTTAGGTTTTTAGATTTTGCCCATTTACGAAGATTATCAAAATTTGGAATTACGAGAGCACTGATAAATTTTTGTTTATCACCAAGCAAACATGTTTCTTCAATATATCTGCTTCGTTTAATTAATAGTTCAATTGGAGCAGATGC
This sequence comes from Fidelibacterota bacterium, assembly GCA_029939785.1. GTDB lineage: Bacteria > Fidelibacterota > UBA2242 > UBA2242 > JAFGTP01 > JAOZSG01. The sequence continues at coordinate 11,411 of JAOZSG010000015.1, forward strand.
AACATTTTTACCACCGGCAGTTATTAGGATGTTTTTTTTACGATCAGTTAGAAAAAGGAAGTTATCATGATCTATATATCCAATATCACCTGTATGTAGCCATCCATCATTATCAATTATTTCTTTTGTTTCTTTTGGTTTTTTATAGTATCCTGCCATTAGTGGACATTTAACAAGTACTTCTCCGTCTTCGGATATTTTCATATCAACAATATTGATAGGTTTACCACAAGAACCATAACGAATTTTTTCAGCAGGAGTAAGGGTTAGGACTAGATGAGTTTCTGTCATACCATAGCCCTCAATAATTGGTAATCCCATAGCTTCGAAAAATTTTAATGTTTTTGTTGATAATGGTGCTCCACCTGCAATAGGAAATTTTAATTTTCCACCAAGTTTTTTCTTAATTTTTGAAAATACAATTTTATCTGCCAGAGAATATTTTTTTTCCAGTATTAATCCAATTTTATTTTCATGTTTTTGTCTATGGTAAGTTTTTCCAACATCTAATGCCCAAAAAAATAGTTTTTTCTTTAATGGCGATCCATGTTCTACCTGTGTTAATACTTTTTCTGAAATTTTTTCATATAATCGAGGAACAGCTACGATTACAGTAGGATTAGCCACCTGTATATCATCTATAACAGTATTAATACTCTCAGAATAAAATATAGTATTTGTTCTATACATTGGAGTCCAGTGTCCTGCATGCCTTTCGAATAAATGACTGAGGGGGAGGAATGATAAAAAGACTTCATTATCATCAAGATTCAATCTGTTTTCAGAGCTTATTATATTATTTATGAAGCCTTCATGATGGAGCATTACTCCTTTAGGATTTCCTGTGGTTCCGGATGTATATACTATAGTGCAAACTTCTTTTGATTCGATTTTTTCGATTGATTCTTCGTAATAATCAGGATTATGTGTTAGATATTCTTTCCCATTATTAATCATATCATAAAGATAATAAACATCTTCATCATCAATTTTTTCAAAAGAAATAATGGATTTAATTTTTGGTAATTTATGAGAAATTTGTTTGATTTTATTATATTGCTCATCGTTTTCTACAAAAATAGATCGTGTTTCAGAATCCTTTAATATATATAATAACTGATCAGGCGGCAGTGTCTGGTATAGAGGTACCACAATATTTCTGTTTGATAATGCAGCAAAATCTGTTATTGTCCATTCCGGACGGTTATTAGATAGAATTGCAATTTTTTCTCCAGGTAGTATGTTAAAGTTGTCAAAAGAACAAGCAAGATGTTTAATATGTTTTCCAAATTGACTATATGTAATATTGTGAACTTTACCATGTTTTTTGTATTGTAAGGCTGTTTTATCCGGACATTTTTTTATGGATGCAAGTAACATATGAGGTATACTTTTAAACATATTATCTCCAAATGATGAATTTATTATTATGAACTCTGCCGGTAAGATAAAATATTATTACATAAAAATCCACGTTTTCCTTTTATAATTAATTAATGAAAAAAGAAAAAGGTCACTGGGGAAATGACCTTTCTAACGCAACTGTTAATGAGATACCTTCAGCGAAATTTAAGAGGGATAGTGAGGGATATTACGGCACATCCGCAGAAGGGGAGGGGATTTATTTTTATTCTTATTAATCAAAAAGCATTTTAACAATTGCAAGATGTATGCCGTATAAATAGTAAATGGAAAGTTGTGCAAAATTGTTCTCATAGATAAAATATCAATGTTTATGTTTTATATTTGTGAATTTAATTTGATAGGAAAAAATATCTTGTTTTGCAAAATTATCTGGTAATAAATTCCGCTGTATTGTTATTAAAAAAAGAAAAATAATTATGAAAAAGATATTTATATTTTGTATTTTGAAATATTGAACAAAATGATATTTGAAATTTCAATGTAAAGAGTTTATTAACAGGAATTAAAATGAGAAAAATATTATTAGTAGATGATGATAAAGATGTTTTGGATGTAATGATTCAATTTTTTAAGGAACATGATTTAGATGTTATATATTCCTTAACAGGGGAAGATGCTGTAGAATTAATATTTGCAAATTCGCCTGATCTTGTAGTTCTGGATGTAAATTTACCAGGTATTAATGGATTGGATGTTTTAAGAAATATTAAAAGTAATAAAATTATATCTTTTATTCCGGTTATTATGCTGACAGGACAAGATTCTGCACATTCCCAGGTTGACGGATTAACTTCCGGTGCAGATGATTACGTGACAAAGCCATTTGATTTAAGTGTGCTTTATGCCAGAATGTTAACAGTTTTTCGAAGAACTTTGGTGCGTACACGATTAAAATATGATCAATATAATCTTTTAAGATATTTGATAGGAATATATAAAAAGCGTAAATATGAAATATTTACAAAATTACTTTCGGGCTTTCCTGATAGTCCAATAGAATGGAATGGTTTTGTTCCGGACTTTATTATAATGAAAAAAAATAAACTTCGTTGTTTTGTCTTTGAAACATCACAAACTATATTGGAAGAATCATTTCTTGATAGAGCACAATCTTTACATGATTTATTAAATCAAGATTATAAAAATATTGAGTCTATTATTGTAGTAAGGACACAGGAGAATTACCATACAGTAAAAAAGATTATAAGTGAATATGGATATAATGTCAATGTTAAACTGATAAAAAAACATATTAGTAAAAAAGAAAAAGTGCAAAAAGGAAGATGATATTTAATTTAAATTGTTCTTCAACCTCTTTTAATAATTAAAGTCTGACATCACTACAAAATAATTTGAATTTATTCTCCTTTTATGAATAATTCAGGATAAATTAAATCATTAACTAACCTTGGATAAATGGAGAAAAAAATGAAAGTAATCAAATTATGTCTCTTATTATTTATTTGCTTTAATGTATCTTTAGGACAAAAAAACAGGGTGTTTTGGACAGAACAACCTGCCACCAGAACTGGTAATATTGGTACAATAAATATTGATGGTTCCGGAGAATCCATGTATTTTGGTGAATATCAAGGGTATGGAGGAATTGATTTTGATGATAATAATAATAAATTATATATTGCAAATAACTTTGATGGAAAAATACAGGTAATGGATGGTGATGGATCAAATATTACTGATTTAATTACAGATATTCATCCAAGAGATGTTGCACTGGATTTAACCCATCAGAAAATTTATTGGACAAATTATACTTATAGTGATCCAAAAATTATGCGGGCTGATCTGGATGGTAATAATATTGAGGATTTTACTAATTCAGATGTACTAAAAGATGGTTGTGATCTTTCGGCAATAGTTGTAGATGAATTTGCAGATCCTGTTAAAGTTTATTTTGTTGAAAGATGGGATAAAAAGATCAAAGAGGCATGGGAGGGATATCCTCATTGGGTAGGAACTCTTTTTGACTGTAAAGATGGTGGTTTGATTAGTTCCTGGGGTCTGGAGTTAGCAGGTAATTATCTATATTGGTCATCACGTTTTGCCGGGTCCATTTCCAGAGGTGATCTGACTAACGAGAGTAAAATTGAATTGTATTCAGGATTATCAACAACCATGCATATTGCTGTAGATGCTATAGCCGGTAAAATCTACTGGATAGATGGATCATCTGATAGTAATGGAAAAATAGTATCTGCAAATATTAATGGTTCAACTGCTGAAGCTGATTATGATATTATAAAAACAGGTATAAATTCCGGTTGGGGTTTAGCTTTAAGCAATGATAGAAATAGTACATTAATTAATGATGAAAAATTGATTATTACTGATTCGTATCAATTATTCCCAATCTATCCAAACCCTTGTAATCCGGAAACCAATATCCGATATAATATTCCTAAACAATCACAAATTAATGTAAATATTTATAATCTTCTGGGACAATTAATTAAGACACTTATTTCTGAAAAACAATCTATGGGTCAATATGTTTTAAAATGGAATGGTACTGATAATAAAAATCAACCTGTCGGGAATGGTGTTTATTTGTGTCAGTTAATATCTGATAATGGATTTAATAAAACTGAAAAGGTTATTCTTTTGAAATGATTGGTTTTATAGACAATTTAAATTTTTAATCTACCAGAGATTTCCTTTAAACTGATTAATTCATAGCGTGGCAAAGTCCACAACCAAACTCTTCTACCCGCGAATCACGCAAATAAACGCGAATATTTTTATTGCTCAATTTTATTATATCACAATTTTATATTATTACACTCTGCGATCTCTGTGTCCTCTGTGGTGAATAATACAGGTTAAAACTATAAAAGATTTTTCATCTTCTAATCTGTCAACTTTCGCATTATCCATTCGAATGGGCCTGCTTTAAAATATTTCGTCCAAAACAAGGCAGAAACTATACAAAGTAAACTAAATATTAATGCATAGAGAACTGAAAACTCGATTGAGTAATTTCCCATTTTTGCAGGATTTATTACTTCTACAATTCCCATTCCTATAATTACATGTAAAACATAAAAAGTCAAGGCAAGTTGTCCGGTTTTATACATGGAAATAATCATAACATTATTTCCAAATTTTTTGCCAAGTAATATTGATAATGAAATAATAAATATTGCGATGCTACTTCCTGAAATCATATATATTGGCAATGGTGGCATTGGACTTGTCCCAAGTACTTGCTCTAATTCAATTGCAATTGTTTGATCTCCATAAGAAAAAAAATATATCAAAACTTTTGATATAATTTGAATGACGATAAAAATTCCAAAACTCATCGTAATTGCTTTTTTAATAAACTTATTATCATTTAGATTTTGTTTGCCAAACCATAATCCAATTAACATAAATGCTGTCCAGGGAATAACAGGATGAAATCCATTATAAAATAAATTTCTAAAAAAACCATTGATCGACCAAAAATCTGAATAGGCAAAGGTTTCAAAATTCCAACCAATATCATAACTCCAAAACATCATTATTATCGGATAAACAATAATTATTGCTACTACAGAACGGATAATACTTTTTTGACTACTATTTAAAAACACTAATGTGATAAGCATATAAATACCATAAAAGTGTAAAATATCTGCAGGCCAAATTGGTATATATGAAAGTCCGACTATAAAAAGAAAAATTGCTTTTTTTGTTATTCGAAATCTTATGTTTTTTAATTTTTGAATATCATTTTTTTTCACTGCCGAGTTTGACATTAAAGCAATTCCAACTCCTGCTAAAACCACAAAAGTAGCTGCGGATTTACCTTCAAATAATCCAGCAAACAATTTTACTATTTCATTTCCTTGTGTTCCAAAAGCAATTTTAAAATTTACAATTATCATACCGATAACTGCTAATGCTCTTGCTACATCAATACCAATTATTCGTTTATTCATTTTTCCACATTTTAAAATTTATTTTGACTGGATCAACTGGATTTACAGGATTGTATTTTTATTTTATCATATAGCTTTTGATACTACAATAATGTATATCAACACCTTCTAATTCTTTAATATCTATGTTAAGAACCATCTTTTTGTCAGATAATTTGTCAACAATAAATTTTAAGCCTTTACCTTTTTCATCAAACAGAATAAAATATTTCTTTTTTTCGTTATAAGTTCATTTTCCATTATTAAAAACACCTTCATCAATAGATTCATAAGTCATATCATTTTTTAATAAAATATAATCATTCTTCTCTTTTGTTTCAGGTTGATAATTTTTCCACATAACTCTATATTTTTCAATATACCATTTTTTACATAATGTTTTTTTGTTCAAAGTTTGTGAGAATCCGGTAACTGATATAAGAAAAAGTATTAATAATATTCGAATTGTTTTTTTTGTCATTTTTTTCCTTTTTTTTAGTCAAGAATTAACCGCAAGGCCCGCAAAGATCGCAATGTTCATTTTATTAAAATAGTAATGATTATATTTCTTTGCGTCCATAGCGTACTTTGCGGTTAAAAATTCATATTCTAAGTTTCTATTTTTTCACCAAAACAATAAATAAAACAGGTATCACAATTAATGTCAAAAATGTTGCTACTATTAGACCAAACATCAAAGATACTGCTAATGGAACAAACATCTCATTTCCCGATAATGAAAGCGGAATAAGTGCCATTACTGTTGTTGCTGTTGTTACCATAATTGGAACAAATCGTTGATTTGATGAATCTCTACTTGCCTCAGCAATACTCATCCCTTTTTCTTTTGCTCGATTAATAAATGTAATTAATAATATTGCATCATTTACAACAATTCCAATTAAACTGGCAATTCCCAACATTGCTGTAAAAGAAAATGGCTGACCAGTAACAAACAGACCTGCTATTGAGCCAATAAATGCTAATGGTAAAGTAAGTAAAATTACAAAAGGTTGAACAAAGGAATTAAACTCTATCATCAAAATAATGTACACAAGAAATATTGCTGCAAGTGCTGCAAAATTAATATTTCCAGAATCTTTTTTTGATTCTTCACGTTCACCATTGAATGTAATATCAGTTCCACCTGTGTTTAATTTTGGTAAAACTTCAAACTCAATTCTATTTGCTATTTCTGTAGCACTAAGTCCTTCTTTTGCATCACAAAACACACTTATATTTCGCTCTTTATTATTATGTCTAATTACAGGATATTTTTTTTCAATTTTAATATCTGCAATTTGTTTGAGTAATATTTTTTGCTGATTTTGTGAAGATACAATTCCCAAATTTTCAAGTTCAGAAATAGATGAGATATTACCTGATAATTTAACCGGAAACTCATTTCCATTTTTCCTGAATTTTGTTAATTCACTTCCCATAAGTGCAAGATTGATTTGTTTTTGAATATCATATTGATTTAGTCCTAAAGAAGAAGCTAATTTGAAATCAATATCAACAACATACTCATAATTGGAATTACTAATACTTGTTCCAATTTTATTTACACCCTCAACACTACGAAGTGTATCTCTAATCATTTTTGCAACTTCAATATTTCTATTCAAATCATCTCCTGAAATATCAAGAAGCACAGCACCGCCACCAGAACCAGCTAAACTCAACAATCTTGTTTGAACAGAAGCACCAACAATCTTTTCATTGAATTGATTTTGTAAATGAGCAGCTAACTCTTTCTTATTATCAAATTTTTCACTCTGTTTCATATCAAAATCAACTTTGATTTGAGCATATTCCAATGATTGTACATTTATTTCCATTAATTGATAAAAACGTGGTAATGGTTTACCAATTGAAGATGTATAAGATTGTGTTTCGGGTTGTTTTTTTAAGATACTTTCAATATTATCGACAATTATTTCAGTATTATCCAGATCAAAACTTTCACCAAGAACATCTATATAAAGAGTCTGTTTGTCAGCAGGTGGAAAATATTCGCTTTTTAGAAAACGTACTGACATAAATGCAATAATTAAAACTACAAAACTAATTGTAAGTGTAATTTTTTTATATGCTAAAGCTTTGTCCAATAAATTAATAAAAAATAGTCTTAAATAATTTTTCCTTCCTTTTTTAGCTTTTGCCTTTTTTGCAAATAAAACTGTAAGAGCAGGAATTACAAGCATTGCTACAAAATAAGAAGCTATTAAAGAAATAATAACAATTTTTGGTATTGCTCCTAATAAATCGCCAGCAGCACCAGGTAAAAATAATAATGGTGAAAATGCTGCAATTGTTGTAAGTGTTGCCGAAAGTATTGGTTTAGCAGTTTCTTTTGCTCCCAAATATGCTGATGTTATTTTATCTTTTCCTTTGTTTAAATGTTCCTGAACTGCTTCAACAACAACAATGGCATTATCTACAAGTAAACCCAGAGCAATAATTAAAGCTGTTGTAGATATTTGATGTACTTTTAAATTGAAAAAATACATAACTACAAAAGTTATTAGAATTGAAAGTGGAATTGCCACCGACACAATAATTGCATTTCGTAAACCTAATGCTACGAAAACAACAACCATTACAAAACCAATTCCCTGTAAAAGATTCATCATAAAATTTGATATTGATTTGTCTATACTCTCAGGTTCAAAAGATATTTCATTAATAACTAAATCTTCTGGGAAATCAACTTTTATTTTTTCAATTCTTTTACGTACATCTTTGCCAATTGGAATTATATTTTCATCTGATTTAAAAAATCCTGCTAATAAGACAGCATTTTTTCCATTCTGCTTAGTTTTATATTTTACATCTTTACTTTCTATTATTTTTACAGTAGCCAAATCTTTTAGCCAAATAGAACTACCATTTTCAGTTGAAGTATAGATTATTGTATTTTCAATATCTCTTACAATATCATAAGGTCTGGATATATTAACATTTATTTGACCATTTTTTGTTTTGATAGCTCCAGCAGGAAAGGATACATTTTGTGCTTTTATAACCTGAGCAATATCATCAATAGAAATTT
>JAOZSG010000233.1:0-4950 GCA_029939785.1 Fidelibacterota bacterium
TAAATAGTTGTTTTTGAATTTGTTGTATAAAATCCAGAAGTCCAATAATCTCCTCCTACCATTTTAGATTTTTCCATATAAAATTCTGATTCATTGAGACGTATTGATGCTACACCTTCGTCTGATTTATTCCGCAAAAGTTCTGAGTTAGAAATATTTATTGTAGAAGAATTAATATTAAAAATTCCTTGATAACTATTATTATCAGATATTTTTGAATTAACAATATCAATGTTTGAATTACTATTTGCCCAAATACAACCATATCCTTCTGAACCACTATTCCCTGTCATGAAAATATTTTCCAGATGGATTCTAGTATTACTTAAATATAAAGCACCACTATAATCACCTCGACTATTTTTTATTGTACAATTTATTAAAATTATATCTGAATTGTTTCCTTTTATACCACCACAATCAGCATTCCCATAAGATGTACCTTTATTGTTGATTAAAGATACATTTTGAAGTATTATTTTTGAATTTTTAATATATACACCACCTGTAGAAAATCCCTTATTATCCTTTATAACACTGTTACTAATTTTAGGAGAAGAATTATTTGTACACTTAATTCCTACTCCATGACCTACCGGGGAATTGTCATCCCATAAACCACCCTGAATTGTCAATCCAATTAATTGCATGGTTGAGTCTTCACCGCTTTCAATCGTGACAACTGTTCCCAATCTATCAGCATCAATGATAGTTGAATCGATAGTTGTAGAATCCTCATTGAATAAATAATGAGACGTTAGCACAATATTTTTTCCATTGAAGTTGATCAGTTCCTTGTATACACCCGGTGCTACCAGAACAGTATCTCCAGAAAAAGATGAATCAATTGCAGTTTGAATTTGTTGGAATTCTTCTGGAACCTCTATGGTTCTGGCAAGGCAAAAGTTTGTAACTAAAACAGTTAAAAGAAATGTTAATTTTTTCAATTGAATATCCTGTTAAAACAATTATCAATCTTAGATAACTGTATAGTGTGAAATATAATTCTACACTTTTTAAAATAATAGTGATATTAAATTATAATTATATTCTATGACTCAAATCACATAAACAAATTTTTACCTGCAAGTATTTTCCATCAGGAATAGAAAAAACGGCCATTTCTCCTTGATATTCAGCATGAATTTGTGGTAATTTATATTTTTCAGTATCTCGAAAAAACATCCGAATTTTAATTCCATAAAACATAGAAATAGTTGGTATAAAATTTCCTTATAAATTCCTTTTAATGGATGCCTTTTATATTTTTTATGGTAAAATAGATCTGAATTATATTTTGATACAAATGAGAATAATTATTTTACTACTTGCCATCATAGGCAACAATCAATAAATTATGACCAATAAAAAAGGAATAATAACCAAACAAATTGATATTTTTCGTTAAATAAAATTAATAAGTAAATCATAAATTAAAAAAAAGCTCTCATACGGGAGCTTTTTTACATAATAAAAAGTAAGGTAAAATATGTTAATACCGTTTTTAATAATTATTTTTTTATCCTTTGTTATATCTGCACTATTATCGACAAAAAATAAAGATATAACAGGATTCAGACAGATGATGAGTAATAGTTCTGTACTAATTGCAACAGTACTGGGACTTGGCTTATCTGTTTTCCTCCTCCCCGAAGTAGCATGGAAAGTTCCGACAAAATATTTATTTTTGGGTATTGTTTTTATTGTTACATCTATAGTTGGATTAAATTCAAAACTGTTTGATAATAAAGTAATCAAGATATTAGTGTTTATTGCAGCATCATTAGGTATCGCAATATTGGGGCGGCCATTTCAGGCAATTTATTTTCCTATGGTTGGAAATGTTTATTTGGGAAATTTTTCCTATATCCTTATTGCACTTTGGCTTCTGGTTATCAGTTATTCTATTGATGTTTTTGATAATATCAAAGGATTAGGCGGAGGCATCTCCTCAATAATTTTATTTATTACTGCTTTTATTGCATTGGAAACAGGACAGACATTAATTACTCTCATAAATCTTGTACTACTCTCGGCAGTTTTAGGATATTTGAAATTAGATTTTTTTGAAACAAAACTTGGAAGAGTGAATAAATTTTTAATTGGCTTTTCTGTCGGATTTTTAGCACTTGAAGTTTCGCGTATTGGAGAAAGTGCAATCTTTCATGGCGTTCTTCCCTTAGCTATTGTTGCTATTCCATTGTTAGAGGGGATTTTATCGGCGTCCAGAAAATTAAAACATGAAAAAAATATTTTTATTAATGATGAACATCAGATACATAATAGATTAGTTGCTCTTAATTTTTCTCATAAAACTGCGAATCTGATTTTGTATTTCTTTACATTGATACTGGGGTTAATAGGAATACTTTATAAATATGTTACTAATGAGACTATTATTTCCATTGTTTCTATGGCATTTTTTCTGAGTTTTTTGCTCATATACAAATTGGGTTATCTACAGTTGGATACAAATTTGATTGTTCTTGATGAAAAAAATAAAACTAATAATAATAGAGGATATAAAGTTGCTCCATTTAATACAAGAAGGTTTATTCAGAAAATACTTTTCCTTTTTTGGGATGCACTTTTTATAACTGCTACTTTAACTCTTGTAAGATATTTAGAAATCCGTTTCGGAGTTCCTACCGAAGAAATATCATCGATAAAAGAACATATTGTATGGTGTTTATGGTCATCTGTTTTCTGGTGTAGTTTAATTGGTCTCAGTGATTTATATACTATAGAATGGGATGCATCAAGAATAGATGAGGTATTTTCATTGACAAAAATAATTGTATTTGGTGCAATTGCAATCTTTTTTATAAATTTTGGATTGCCAATTCCTGTATTAATTACAAAAGGAATATTTTTGATTTACCTGGCAATGTTATTGATTAGTGTAAGTTTGGGTCGATTGGTTTTAATCTCATTTTTACGACGATATAATTTATTGGAGTTTAATTTTAGAAATACTTTAATTGTTGGTTCTGGGAATGAAGCCAAATATATTATTAAAAATATCAAAAGAATTCCAGTTTTGAAATTTAAACCTATTGGGATTATTCCAGATAAAGAAGATGAAAATCAAGATCAAGATAAAATTTATGATTTGCCTATTTTAGGAAAACTTGATGACTTGTCAGATATATTAAGTAAAAACAATATTGAAGAGGTTATCATTGCACTGGAAAACCAGGATGCTGATGAAATACTAAACATAATAGCAAAAATAGATGCATACAAAATTCCTATCAAACTTATTCTCGATTATTATGAAATATTATCCGGTTATAGAACTTCACATATTTATGGTATTTCCCTGGTGCGATTTGTCAGTTCTACAATGAAAACATGGGAATGGATTGTAAAACGGGTGATAGATGTACTTTTTTCCTTATTCGTAATTGTATTCTTTATGCCGGTTTGGTTGATAGTGGCTGTAATAATTAAAATTGATTCCTCTGGTCCTGTGCTTTATTCACAAATTAGATCGGGTAGAAATAAGATGGAATTCAAAATATATAAATTTCGTTCCATGACCAAAGATGCTGAAAAAGGCGGAGCTCAATGGGCTGAAAAAAATGATATGCGAATTACCAAAGTTGGTGCTTTTCTGAGAAAATCCGGTATTGATGAAGTACCACAATTTTTAAATGTATTAATTGGAGATATGAGTGTTGTAGGTCCAAGACCTGAACGCCCGGTTTTTATTCATGACCTGGAAAAGCAGGTGGAGTTTTATTCTCGAAGATTACTTGTGAAGCCGGGAATAACAGGCTGGGCTCAATTGAAATACAAATATGACGAAAGCCTTGAAGATGTCAAAAGAAAAGTTAAAGATGATCTGTTTTATATTAGGAATATGTCGGTAGTTTTGGATATAAAAATAATGATTCAAACAGGTTTGACTGTTTTTCATAAATGGAAATTGCATCATTAAAAATTTCATTCTATCAAAACATCTACGTCAACATTCAAAACTTTAGCAATAGTTTTTAAGGTTAATAATGATCTGTTTTATATCCGGAATATGTCAGTCGTTTAGGATGAATTGGAAAAATAGTTGAATAGATATTAATGAGTTTGCTAATTTATCATAAATATGTAAATTGTTTTGAAATAGGAGTAATTATGCAGGCATACAAATATATATCGGATGTGGATGAAAAAGGACAAGTAAAAGTCCCTGCTATTCCACAAATGAAATCATCAAGGGTAGAAATTATCATTTTACCTATACAAAACGAAAATTCTTATGATTTGTTGAATGCAGCGGAGTCCTCACTGGATTTTTGGAACAATGATAAAGATGATCAGTGGGATAATGTATAATCAGGGAGATATTGTTTTAATTCCAATTCCATTTACTGATTTATCAAATAGTAAACGGCGTCCTGTTGTAATCATTTCAAATGAGATTATTAAAAAAATAAACGTATTAATTAAGTAAACATAGATTCTACTTATCTTTCATAGACTAATATTTCTTATGAATTTCCATAAAATAAAGTGATTTATTGATAGGATTTTTGTACATTATTCATTCTATTAAAACATCTACATCAACATTCAAAACTTTAGCAATAGTTTTTAATGTATTTATTGTAGGATTACGTTTTCCGGTTTCAATTTGAGAAAGATATGCTGCACTGATATTAGAGTTTTTTGCCAGTTCAGCGATTTTTATGTTTTTATATTCTCGCCATGCTCTGATTGGATTTTTTCCTTCAATTATTGCAAATGTTACTTCTCCTGGAATTAACACCTCTTCTCCGGCTTGTAACTTTTTATGAAAATTTTCTATAGCCTGAATATCTTCCGAATCTTCAATTAATTCCTGGATTTTTTTATATTCAATATATGGAATAATTGCCCATTCAGGTTTCCCATTTTTTTTTATAATTTGAACATTCATTTATAGGCTCCTCCACGAGGGTTAATGTTTAA
>JAOZSG010000233.1:4960-5643 GCA_029939785.1 Fidelibacterota bacterium
ATGTTGTCAATTGAGATAATGTCGCTGTTAGATTTTCTATTCCAGCATGACCAACATTTTCAATAGTATAAATAATACACCAATTTCCAACTCTCAATCTATAACCCGGATGACTTGTGAGTTTTTTTACATTTTGAGAATCAAAAGGATTATTTGCTAATTGTTTAAATTTTTTAATAATAACATTAGATATGTTTGCTGGAATTTTTCTCAAAGTCCGATCTGCATTTTTGCTAAATGTTATTTTATACATAAAGAGAAATTAACTATTAGCAATCTTATTTCCAATATGATTTATCGTAAATTACATTTGACAGATTCGTAAAAGGTCTAAATTTTTCTATTTATTCCTACATACTTCATTATTTTTCTTATTACTCTGCCTCATAATTTTTATACTCGTTCCCAAAGCCCTCTTTGGGAACGCCATTGATAAACAACTATCCATCCTATCGTAGAAGTTAAAGTATTTCATATTCATTCTATCAAAACATCAACATCAACATTCAAAACCGCTACAATAAGTTTTAAGGTAAAAGATGATCTGTTTTATATCCGGAATATGTCAGTCGTTTAGGATGAATTGGAAAAATAGTTGAATAGATATTAATGAGTTTGCTAATTTATCAAACAGTAAACGGCGTCCTGTTGTAATCATTTCAAATGAGATTAAAAAAAAATAA
>JAOZSG010000234.1:0-1130 GCA_029939785.1 Fidelibacterota bacterium
AATAATGGTTGGATAGAAATAGAAACAAAAATACAACGAAATTCTAAAATTTATCAAATAGTTGGAAAATTATTACAAATATCTGATGCAAAATATGCTGATAAAATAGTAACAGTAACTGACGGAATTAAAAATCAACTTATTAAAAATAATATAAAACAGGATAAAATTCATGTTGTAGGGAATGGTACAAATATCACTCATTTTTATCCGTTGCGAAATATCAGCAAATTAAAGCAAAAATTCTTGGGCAATGATGATAAAATAGTTTTAGGATTTATTGGAAATATTTCCAAATGGCAGGAATTAGATACGATGATTGACGCATTTGAAAATATTTGTAATTCTAATTTTAATGTTACATTATTGATTATCGGTTCCGGAACATATTTAAAAGAGATTAAGAAAAAAATTGAACAATTAAATCATTCAGATAAGATAATTTTAAAAAATGATATTGATTATAAAGATATGAATTTATGGATGAATGTTATTGATATCGCACTAGCAGCAAAATCAAAAATTCTTGATGATATCGGTTATTCACCTTTAAAAATAAGAGATTATGCTGCTGCTGGTAAACCTATTATTTCTACAAATGTAACTGGAATTCGGGAATATAGTAAATATAAATGGCTCCGAGTATTTGAGCCCGGAAATATTAAAGAACTTCAAACAATTATTGAAGACCTGATTAACGATAGAGAATTACTAGGACAAATGTCGATAGATGCAAGAAAATTTGCAAAACAAAATTTTAGTTGGGATGTTGTTGCAAAGAAGATTCAAAATTTATTTTGAATCTTATATTGAAGAAAAACTCACGGACTTCCAAAACTTAGCTATTGTCGTTATTTTTTAGTGCTTTTCACTCGGGATATTAAGCGGTGTGGTTTATGGGAATATTTCTTCAGATAAAACAACTAACTTTTTTAATAAAATTCATTTTTTTGTAAATATTATATATAATTGGAAATTTTGGTTTGGATTATTTAATGCTGGATACTAATCTTAACAAGACTTGTGATATCATCAATATTCCGAATAATGAAGCGGCAACATATCCACATATTACTTACAATAATAATAATTTGTCATTCATTTGGGAAGATAAGTATCCAATGATATGG
>JAOZSG010000234.1:1230-5642 GCA_029939785.1 Fidelibacterota bacterium
GATATGGTAATTTCCTTTCAGATATTATTACAATAGATGATAAAAATGTTGATTCATTTACATTTATTGATGTATCCATAAATAGTATTGATCAATCCATAGTAGTATGGGAAAAAAATATTTATAATAAAGCAAAAATTTTTGCCCAAAAATTTAATGCAAATATGAATAAAAATGGCAAAGTATATAGAATTTCAACAAATGATATTGATGATTATGAGTTTTATCCAAAAGTTCTATTTGAAACAAATGAGAGAGGTACTAAAGTATCTTCTGGAATTTATTTTTATAAAATTTTTACCAACAATTATTCCCAGATTAAAAAAATGATGTTGGTTCAATAATAATTAAATGGATTTTGGAGTTGGGTTAATAATTTAGACTATCATATTGGAAATTATAAAATAGTTTGGAATGCAGCTGACAATATGGATAATCTTTTATCATCGGGAGTATATTTTATTAAGTTAATTGCTGGTGATAATATTGCTACTCAGAAAGCAGTTTTAATGAAATAGGAAATATACAAACCTACTGGAAAATAATATTTTCCGGAAGGTTTATTCTATTAAAAATAATTGGTATAGAGATACTCTATAAAAAACGATAATATTCACAATTAAAAATGTTATGCAAATCAATGAAGAATAAAGTATTAATGCTTTTAGAAAAAGACTTATTATTTCCCATGAAAGACAGAAGGGTAATAAAAGAAGCAGTATCATTGATACAGAATGGTTATGAAGTTGATATTATCACATGGCCATTACATCTTGATTCAGATCAATTACCGGAAAATTATAAATACAAAAATATTAATATCAAACGAATATTTATCAATTTTCCTCCGATAAAAGCACGTATTATACACAAATTGATCCCATTAATTAAACTATTTTTTAAGACAATTCAACATGGTATAAAGAAAAAATACGATTTTGTACATTGCCATGACTCTTTACCTTTATTGGCAGGCTATATTATAAAACTTTCACATAATGCTAAATTTATTTATGATTCCCATGAATTGAATCCTTATCGGGACGAACCTAAAATAATAATGAAATGTTTTAAATTTGCTGAATTATTTCTAAAAAATTCCTGGGATGCTGTAATATCTACGAATAAACCACGAACAGATTTTATGCAAAATTATTTGGGTAATCAAAAGTATGTTGTTTGTCATAATTATCCTTTATTTGAAAATAACAAACAATTTCAAATAATTGAAAATCAAACAACAACTTTCGTTTATCAAGGTGGAATCAATAATAAAAGGGGAATAGATAATCTATTAAAAGCATTAGTTGATATTGATAACGTTTTTCTTCATTTATTAGGTACCGGATTTCCTTCTGATGAATATTATCATGAAATGATTGACAATTTAAATTTAAAATCAAAAGTTCATTTTCATGGTGCAATTGATATGAAAGATGTTTTCCAAATTATGAAAACCTGTGATATCGGAATAGTTTCATTAAGAAATACTTCTTTGAATAATTATTATTGTGCTCCCAATAAAATATATGATTATATGAAAGCAGGAATAGCCATATTAGGACCTGATTTTCCTCATATGAAAGAAATAATTAAACCGAATGGAATTGGTTACACGTGTAATTTTGATGAAGTAGAATCAATTATAAATGCAATTTCCTATTTTATTGAAAATAAAAATAAGTTGTCTGATATGAAGAAAAAATCTTTTGATTTATGGAAAACAAAATACAATTGGAAAAGTGAAGAAGCGAAACTCGTTACATTATATGATAGTTTAAAAAATGAATGAAAATTATATTGATATTATAAATTCAATCATTTTTTCCTACTCAAAAAATGATTATAAAGGTTATGATCCCTATGATTTGAAAGGAGAACCTGTTTTTTATAATCTTCAAAAGTATTTGGGGAGATCTGGTTATCATATTACTGAAATTTTAAATTTGAATTTTCCTGATAAATTAAGAAAAATATTTAAAGTTATTCCTAAACAAAATCCTAAGGCTCTTGCTTTATTTTTATTGGCACTTTGTAATTTATATGAATATACAAAAGATGATAAATACCTGCAGGAATCAAAAAAAATTTATAATATTCTTCTCAAAATTAAATCTAATAGATATAACAACTTATGCTTTGGCTATCCATTTAATTGGTATTCAAATCCTAATAAAATTGTAAAATATACTCCAAATATTGTTGTCTCATCTTTTGTTGGGATGAGTTTTCTAAAATTGTATGAAATTACTAAAAATCAAAATATATTAAATAATTGCATATCAATCGCAAATTTTATAAACAATGACTTATATCAATATAAAGACAGAAGGGGAATCTGTTTCTCATATACAGTGTTGGATAAAAAACGGATTCATAATGCAAATTTATTAGGAGGAGAATTTTTAAGTAAACTGAGCAAATACTACAATAAATTTGAAAATGTAATAGAAAATATAATTTCATTCACATTAGCAGATATAAATAATAATTATTCATGGAATTATACTGATACAAAGCAAGTTAAACATACACCAATAGATAATTATCATACAGCATTTGTATTAATATCTCTGAATGAAATAAATCAAAATAGTATTTCAATCGATAACGATATTTTGATCAATGCATTGCATTATTATACAAATAATCTTTTTGAAAATGAAATTCCTATTTTATCAAATAATCAGAAATTGCCGATCAATATTCATAGTTGTGCATCTGCTATAATTGTTTTAAAAAAATATGAACGTTTCATTGATAATTCATCATTAATTACGAAAATATTAAATTTTACTTTTGAAAAAATGTATAATTCTAAAAAGAAATATTTTTATCATCGATTGAATAAACTACCTGAAATTCAAGAATATACCGGAATAAAACGGAAACTGTATAATAACTTTATAATTAATAACATTGATAAAACCAAATATATCCGATGGAATGATGCCTGGATGGTTTATGCACTTAGTGAAATTTTATGAAACCTAAAATTATAATTACTATAGATGCTGAGACAGGTGAAAAAGCATCAAAGTTACAAAATGGTTTTGATAATTTCTTTTTGGGAAAATTTAATGGAAATGAATATGGCGTTATTTATATTGCTAAATTATTAAATGAATTCAATATTAGAGCAGATTTTTTTTGTAATGTATATGAAAAAAATAAAGTAGGTGAAAAGCCTATTGCACAAATTATTCATAAGTTAAGTGAATTAAATCAATCTGTACAACTCCATACTCATCCTGGTTTTGCTTATGATCCAAACAGGAGAAATTTACATGAATATAATCTTGAAGAACAAATAGAAATAATTAATGATGGAGCAAAGTTTATTGAAAAAGGAATAGGGGAATACCCAAATTCTCATCGAGCAGGTATGTATTCGGCTGATAATAATACTCTAAAAGCTTTAGCAATTAATAATATTTTGATTGATTCTTCTTTTCTTCCGGACAATAAAAATTGCCAATTACAAAATTTAAAAATCAATGAAATTCAATCATTAGATAAAATAAAAGAAGTACCGATTACTGTTATTAAAAATATTGATGGATATAAAAGTATTCCGTTTCCTAAAAAATGCTGGTCTAAAATAGATGTGAATTTATTTCATCCTTATTTCATTTATTATGCTATAAATCATATTTTAAAGAAGGAAAAATATATTATTTTGTTTTTACATAGTGCCAGTTTTATTATCAGAAATAAAAAGAATGCAGTTACCGGCATTAATTATAAATTAATAATCGCTTTTAATAAACTTATTACGAAATTACAGGAAGATAATTTTCAATTTTACACCTTAGAAAATTTTATTAATAATGAAAAATAATATCGATTTTCAATCACAATATAGTAGTAATTCTGATCCTTGGGGAATGACTAGAGCATCTCAACAAATAAGAAATGAAAATTATGTTAATAATTTAAAGGAGTTTTTTGGTAATAAAAATTTCGAAAATGCTATTGATTTAGCATGTGGAGATGGTGTATTAATAAAAATGCTTTCACCTTTTTTTAAAGATGTTACTTTATGTGATGCATACAATGAAATGTTGGAAATATCAAAATCAAATTTTAAAACAAATACTCACACTATTCAGAATGTACTGCCAAATATACCCTCCAAAGATACTTATGATCTTATTTTTTCAATTGAGGTTTTGAACTATCTATCTTCTGAAGATTTTTTACTCTATTTTCAAAATGTAAAACAAATAATGAATAAAAAATCATATCTTATTATATCTATAGAAGAAAAAAAAATAAATTCGTTTAATGAAAATTTTAATATAATAAAAATTTTTAAAAGATATATCTCACCTTATATGTTAACAGATAAATTATATTTTTTGGTGAAAGATCTTGAAAAAGCAAAAGAATTAATAAAAAATTCTGAAAAA
>JAOZSG010000235.1 GCA_029939785.1 Fidelibacterota bacterium
TAAATATTCAAAAAATAGAAAAATTCCACAACAAAAAAAAATACATAATAGATTTCCTATAAAAGACATGATTATTCCTTTTTTGCTAGTTTAAAAATTTCAATTCAATAAATAATCTGGTAAACTTAATATATCATCCAAAACTTCAATAGCCTTTGAAAAATCATGGTTTACTGTAAAATGATTTCGTATAATAACACAGTCAATATTTGCATTTACTGCTGAACGAAGTCCTCTTTCAGAATCTTCTATCACTATTGCATCCATGGCATCAATATTAAAAGATTCTAATGCTTTTAAATAAGGATCAGGATGAGGTTTTGCTTTTTTATAATGATTACGAGTGAATATTTTATCCATATATTTTGTAATGGTATCTTGCTTATGAATTATTGCAAAATCCTGAGGTAAGGATGTAGTAACAATTGCCATTTTGAAATGTGGTTTGAGTTTTTCTAATGTTTCGGTCACTCCAGGAATTTTGAGATTTTTTGTTTTGAGATATTCCTGATAACGGGCATTTCTTATATCAAGTAATTCTTCAATTTCTGAATCGCTATATCCGTATTCCTTTGCCAGATTCATTGCTGATTTCCCATTAATCATGATTTCCATATATCTTTCATCACTCAAGGTAATACCGATTGATTTTAGTATTTCTTTGTTGGCCTGAAAATACCATTGTTCTGTTTCAACAAGAACACCGTCGTGATCGAATAGCAAGAGTTTCTTCATGACGAAATATATTAATCTTTTATTTAGAATTAAAGGTAAATTCAATCATATCTGCTGTAAAACTCTGACCTCTATAAAGGTTCATCCGAAAGCAATATTTTCAAGAGCACACTCGTGTGTTATATCTGGAGTTATTAATATTTTGGAATATAATGACCATGCAATACAAGAATCGACATGGTCGATTAACTTCATAAAAAAACGAGATAGCAATAGATACAGAAACGGAGTATTTTACAAAGTAAGATTATAAGAAAATCTTTTTTTAGTTACCCACTCAAAATATCAAGAAATCAAAATCTTGAATATAAACAATTATATGAACGAGATTTACAAAATATGAAACATGAATAAAATTTATCTCGTATAGTTTCTAACAGTTTCAGCAAATACCCTGATATTTTCTGTACTAACATCGGGAGGCATTCCACCGCCACATGAAAGAATCACTCTGGAATAATCATCAAAAGAATCAAGTAACTCTGTAGTAACTTTTTTAATTTCATCAATAGTTCCATTTGCCAATATATCACGAGGTGGAATATTTCCAAGAAACGTAATTTGATTTTTTGTCAATTCTTTCAAAAAATTAAGGTCTATATCAAAACCCATGTTAAATAAATTAACTCCCATATTTGCCAAATGTGGAGCAGACATTTCACATTTAGCATCATTATGTAAAAATTTAACAGAAACATCAAAATCATACAATTCCTTAAAATATGGGAAACCAAATTTCAAAAATTCCGGTTCTCCAACAAAACCTATTATATCATCCAGCAGAAAAATTCCATCTATTGATGGAAATGTATTAATCTGTAATTGTATCCATTTTTTCAAAAATATCGTGATTTTAGACAATAATAATTCAACTTCATCAGGATTCGTCATCATTGCTAACATTAATTCTGATGTGCCCATTAAAAAACCGGCAATATTTAAAGGACCTCTGGCAATAGCAAACCGTATTTCATGACCTGCTTCCTGTATTTTTGGTTGTGCCAATTTTAAGCGATTTAGTGCAAAGGGTAATAAACCATCTGTTTCAACATTAGGAATTTGCAAATTTTTTATATCATCAAGCGACTTGATAATTTTATTGGCATGTGGAAAATTATTTTTCGAAAAAATACATTTTGCTCCAAAAGCAGAAGGTTCAGTAGTCATACCATATTCTGACCAAAATCCAGGAAAAAACATAATATCAGGAAATTTATTCTGTACTTTTAAATTAGAACTTAACCAAAGTTCATCATTTGAAAAATAATCCAGCATATTAACACCTGCCCAGTTAGGCAACCAGGGACAATCAATAATAAAACCTACAGGTAAAACATCTAAATTTTCACCTTTAATTGTCTTTAATAAAATATTCCACTGTTTATCAGTCATACTAACCTTTTCGTATATAATTTAGGTTTGCCTTAAAACTCTCCCGGGCAATATACCGGTATGTTCACTTTTATCAATGACAATTTTACCATTAACAATAACATATTCAATACCTTCCGGATATTGATGAGGGTTTGTAAAAGTAGCTTTATCAATAACTGAATCAGGATTAAAAATTGTTATATCTGCGAAATAGCCTTTTTTCAGAACACCACGTTGTTTGAGATTAAGTTTCATGGCTGGCATTCCTGTCATTTTGTATATTGCAGTTTGAAGATTCATCCAATTATTATCTCTGGAAAATCTACCCAGAACTCTGGGGAATGTTCCATAATATCTTGGATGAGGTTTATTTTTTCCAAGTTTCCCATAAGGAGCAACAGCAGTTCCATCCGAACCAATCATCACAAGATCATCAGACAAAACTTTTTGTAAATTTTGTTCACTCATAGCAAAACCAATTACACCAACTCCATTTTTTTCTTCAACCAGCAGGTCAAGAATAAAACGAGAAGGTTCTTTTGACGTCATTTCTGCACATTCCAAAATTGATTTCCCTTCAAAATGTGAATTTACATCAGAGTCACAATTACTAATAATAACCTTATTCCATCCGCCAATTCTCTGAGCACGACTTTGTGAATAAGATTGTATTTTTGAGATTAATTTTTTATCCTGAAGTCTTGAAATAACCTCATCATTATTTCCTTGTCTTGACCATAAAGGTAGAAATGAAGTCAAACCTGTTCCCCATGCATGGTATGGATAACGGTCAGCATGAACATCTATTCCACGATTGCGTCCATTATGGATTAATTCCAACATATTTTCAATTTTATGCCAATTATTTTTATTACATGCTTTAAAATGTGAAATTTCAAGATTAACACCTGATTTTTCTGCTATTAATAATGCTTCTTTTATTGCCTCTTCTACAGTATCATCTTCGTTTCTCATATGTGTTGCATATAATCCATTTTTAGAAGCAACAGTTTGGCAAAGTGCAATCAACTCATCAGTCTTTGCATAACTTCCGGGAGAATACTCCAATCCTGTGGACAGACCAATGCTGCCATAATCCATAGATTCTTCTAAAACTCGCTGCATTTTTTGTAATTGATCCGGAGTTGGTTTCACATCATTTTTTCCAATGACATAGGCTCGCAAATCTCCATGTCCTGTAAAAGTCATATAATTCAATGCTGTTTTATGTGATTCAATTATTTCGAAAAATTCTTTTAGATTTTTCCATTTTAGATCAAGATTATAGTTTTTCATCATTCGATCATGCAATTCTTTAACATCTTCAACATTATATGGAAAAGGAGAAAAACCACAATTGCCTGCTACTTCAGTAGTTACACCCTGACGAATTTTACTTTCTGCTTTTGGATTAACAATAAGTTCAACATCAGTATGAGTATGAATATCAATAAAACCAGGTGATACAGCAAGACCTTCCGCATCTAAAACAGTATTTGCTGAAACATTTTTTGGTAATTTATCAATAACAGATATTTTATCACCAATAATTCCAAGATCAACTAATTTTGGCTTATTCTTTGTTCCATTATAGACTAATCCATTTCTAATAACCAGATCAAAATGAGTTTTTATACTACACCCCATAGACAATCCAATACTTGTAACAGTACTAGTTTTAATAAATTTTCTACGCGTAATTGAATCCATTTTATTCTCCTGTTTATAGTAAACAAATATAAGAGAAAGATTTTTCAAATAGAATTAAATTTTCAAAAATATACTTTGTAATTGTTTAAGATAATTAGCAATTTTATTAAATTTAACATTTAGAGGTTATGAATACAAAAATCATACAATCAAGTAACTTTAATACAGAAGTAGAACATTTTATCCGACTTTTTGATATTCCCAGAGAAAATCAATCTCTGGAACATGTATCAAATATTCTCAAAAAATTCTCCTTATTCCCTTATGAAAATTTGAGTAAAATATTACTATTGAATCATAATTTTGATAATCCGATTTTTCGTCATCCTGGAAATATTATTGATGATTTTCAGAATTTCAGATTAGGCGGAACATGTTTTGCCCTGACCTATTTCCTAAAGAAAATAATGAATTATTTTAGCTATGATACTAATTTTTTACTGGCAGATATGAAATCAGGCGATAATACACATACAGCCTTAAGGTTGAATTATCAGAAAGGTCAATATTTATTGGATCCAGGATATTTAATCCAAAATCCTTTAAGAATTGATAAACTCTCAGTAGTTCAGGATGCGGTATTTGTAGTTCCGGAATCTGAACCTAATAGATTTACTCTATATACTTTTAAATCCGGTAATAAAATCTGGCGATATTCCTTTTTAAATGAGGCTGTCACTGATAATGAATATTTTAAATATTGGAATAAATCATTTCACTGGATGACTATGCACGGTATTTGTTTATCCAAAAAAAATGAAGAAGGTTTTTTATACTTGCATAATAATTACCTGAAACAAGAAAGTAAGCAAGAAAATTTTAAAGGTAAATTTCAGGAAGATATTTCAATCGTAATTAATAAATATTTTAATATTCCTAAATCTCTTGTACAAAAGGCACAGGAAGCCCTTACAGAAAATTTACATTATGATAAAGAACTTGGATTTGAAGTTCCAAAGTGGGTGAAGTGAATTTGTTGAACTTGTTAAATTAGTTGAACTTGTTGAAATAGTTGAATTAGCGTACTCTGCGAAATGAAGTAAAGAAGAGTTGAATTGGGTAAATATTAAAAAAATATTCATGATAATACTAATAATCCGTGAGCAAAAAGGATATTTATGAAACCTGAACAAGCATTACCAGTCAAATATTTTATTGGAGCATTATATAGTTCTGAAGAGCTTTTGGAAAAAGCTTTTTCTGAGGTTGAATCGAAATTCAGCTCTATTGACTTAAAAAGTAATAATTATCTTTTTGATGTAACTGATTATTATGACAAAGAAATGGGAATACCAATTTACAGGAAAATATTCTCTGTAACTGAATTATTATCACCGGCATTCCTACCTGATGCAAAACTCCTGAGTAATGAAATCGAGGATATTTTATGTATCAATGGAAAGAGAAAAGTAAACCTTGATATTGGTTATATAGACTTTAATAAAGTAGTATTGGCTTCTGCAAAATATTGTGCAAATAAAATTTATATGGGAAAAGGGATTTATGCAGATCCGGCGATTCATTATTCCAAAGGTAAATTCAAACCTTACCCATGGGCTTTTATGGATTTCAAAGATTCCCGCTATTATGATTTTATATTTCAAATTCGTATGAAATATAAGAATCAGCTGAAGAATCAATAATTAATAGCAATGGTCTTAAAAAAAAGATTGTTTTAAAAAGTCTAAAGCCTAAAGCTAAAAGCAAAAGTATTATCCGAATACAAAAAGTATGACATACATACTTTATGCTTTATACTTTATGCTTTATACTTTATGCTTTATGCTTTATGCTTTATGCTCTAAACCAAAAAAAGTG
>JAOZSG010000236.1 GCA_029939785.1 Fidelibacterota bacterium
TCATAAACGGTTTCGCCCCATGACCACATCCAGCCCATCCAGCCGGCAGCATAAGGGATACCTGTTACAGTATCTAAAGCTGCTGCTTTTGTCATACCACCAGAATTATCAGCATCAAAATGTAATTCCAATTTTTCAGGATTATATCCTTCATCATCAACTGTAACAGTCTGATCATCAAGCATATCAGCAAAAATATAAATATTATCAGCATCCCACATAATTCTCATCCATGAACTATAATCAATTGATTCACCTGATAAAAATTCAACATCCCCAGGAGCATCAAGTTCACTTAAAGCAATTGGTTGAGCGGATTTCCATTCTGCACTGTCTAAAACACCATCAATAACCGGTGCTACATCAGTTTTATAGATAAAAATCAAACTGTCATTCTGGACAGGTCCTGCAAATAATACAGTTACACTTAAAAGTGCCATAATTAATACTAAAACAAATTTCTTCATGTTTCCTCCTTTTAATAATTAACTTTTCAAACAATTTTTTAAAAAAAATACACCTTTCTTTTTTAATTAAACATACGCTAATTTATATAAAACTTTTTAACGAACTAATAACATTTTTTTCACAGCGAAAAATGATCCGGCATTTAAGCGATAAAAATAAATACCGCTTGCTAAATTTTCTGCATTAAATTTATAACTATAATAACCTGAATTTTGTTGGGCATTCACTATGGATTGTACTAACTCGCCAGAAATATTGAATACATTTAGTTTAACTTTTTCTGTTTTCGGTAATGAATAAGATATAATAGTTGAAGGATTAAATGGATTCGGATAATTTTGCATCAAACTGAATTCATTGGGAATCTGTTTGTTTTTATCAGCAAAATCATCAATGGCTGTTGTAATACTTGTACTTTCATCGGGTCCTAAATCCTGAGGCACATATAATGAATCTCGGGTTAGTACAATTTTATCAAAACAAAATCCTGTTTCTTTTACCCAGATATTCAGGACATGAATACCAGGTTCAGGAATGTCTATTTTTGCTAATTGCTTTGTAATGGTTGTATCGCTCCATTTCCACTCATCAGTACCATTTACAGTAATGTTTGCAGCTTCTGCAACTGCTTCACCATTTAAACCGGCATGAAAAGAATCACTCAGAGTGTCACCTCTTGCATGACCACGAACCCAAACATAATGTATGCCGGAATGTGCAAAATCCACAAAATAATCTAAACGTGGGCTAATAGCTGCATAATTTTCTTTTATATCAAAGTTACCCGGACTGAAAGACTGCATAGATTTTCTGCCACTGGCTCCTGCTAAACTACGATATACTTTCCACTGCATATCTTTAGCATTCAAAGTTATTTTTTCTTCATAACTTTCACCTTCTACAGAGACAATACCTTGTGCATCATCATCCTGTTGGAATACTGTCTGTGGAATTGGTTTCGTATTTATGGATATGGTATCACTTGACGTAGAAATATTATCACCAAAATCTAATGCTCTAATATAAATATTATAAGTTGAATCAGGAGCTAAACCCGAAAGAATTATTTTAGAATCCATTGTTTTTGCTAATAGATTCTGATCAGAAAATACCTGATATTCCTTAATTGCCTGTCCACCTACTGATGGATTCCAACTTAAATTGGCAGAGATTGCAGTAACACTCGTTGATTTTACATTGTCAGGACTTGATGGTGATATTAGACTTTCTTCAACATTTGCCAAAAAACGTATTTCTGAATAGCCGGGACCCTGAACTCCTCCCCAACTATTATGTATATTCAGACGAATATAACGACCTGTAACAGGTTTATCAAAAAAGTAATTTTCACCTTGGTAAGTGCTTGAATTTGGTGCCTGAACAAACAACAATTCTTCCACAGATGCTGTATCCAAACCGTCAAGTGTTGGAGAGCCACAAATTGCAGCTTCTTTTGTACCTTGTTTTGCATCTGCATTATTATTCCATAGGTGTAATCCAGTTAGATTAAAAGTTTGTCCAAGATCGTAAATAACAACTGCATTTTTACCACCCGCATAAGCCAACCAACCCTGGCTGCTTATTTTGGTATGCACTGGAAAATTTGCAGAAAAAGGCTCACCGGTTTCTATCACTTCATCACCAATAATCCCCACACCATTCATTGCATTTACTGTGCTGGCACTAAAAGGAGAAGCATCATAAACATATTTTGGTTTAACTATAATACCATTATCAATACTATAAGGCGTAATATGTAAACGTAAAGAACTGGTCGAGTTACCATCACCATTAAAAGCATTTATTCTGTATGAATAATTTGATGTTGGCAAAATAGTGAGATCACTGTACTCTGTAATATTTGCACCAACTGTTGTCAATTCACTAAAATCACCACCATTTTCCCTACGCTCGATTCTAAATCCGTCTTCATTATCAGATATATCCGTCCATATTAGGGTAACTTTGTTTTCATCTATAAAAGATGCTTCAAATTGCTGTGGTGGTTGTGGAGTAGTAACATCACCCATAACCTCTTTAATCGCCTGAAATTTTGAATTACGATCCGGATAACTGACATCATCAGTAAGTCCCCAGCAACCATAACGACTATAAGCAGTAGTTAATTGAAAGTGTATTGGCATTTTACCACCAATCTCCAAAAAATGATCCAATAAATTAAAACGCAATACAGCTGCCATACTAGGATCACGATGTGCAGGGATAAAATTTATACTGTTTGAATTATCACCGATATAAACCCAATTTAAACCCGGACCACCTTCATAAGAACAATAACCACCAGGCAAATTCCAACTGTCAGCTAAATTTATCCAGTATATACGATCCTTACTCTTTTGTACGGTAGAAAGTATATAATCATCAAGAATTCTGTCAATATCTCCCAAATAACCATGACTATAATGAGCCACACCTATTCCATACAAATAGTTTTCCGGTGGACCGTATTGAGAATTCATATATTCAAGACTGGTTTCCATTTGGCTGTTTGCCATTAGCATAAGATGTAAACGATCGTTTAAAGCATTTCCACCAAATACATCATTAAAAATTGTTCCGGCCCTGTAAGCAAGTCGTGCATAATTTTCCGGTGGCTGAATGCCTAATGCCGCCGCCTGAGCAACATTATAATCTTTATGACCGTTTTGAACCCATACTTCATTATCAATTTCAATATTTACATTCAAATTAACATCTAAACTATCATGAATTAACTGAGCAAGGTTTTCGATATAATTATCAGAAGCAGATATTGGAATATTAATCCACATATCCATTTGTACCATATTGCATAGTCTTATAAAATGCTCCCATGGTGCATTACCAAATTTTCCCGGTATATTTCCATAAGTTGCATCTGTTGCTTTTTTCCTTGTAGCCCAACTCATTGTATCAGGATATACAAAATCACTAAGCCATTGCAGACCCATAAGATTCATAGCTCGTACTGTAGTAAAATCAGCATGAGTAAGGGTTGATATAAATTGATCTGTAAAAAGTTGATTTGGTCTGTCGTGATATCCCGGACGAATAACTTTAAGATTTGTAATTCCACTACCTAAACTATCAGTCGGAGATCTTTTAGTATTTGTTACAGTCCATGATACCACACCATGGTTTGAACCAGGAGCACTGACAATTAAATCAAATGTCGATTTATTGGCAATAGAATCATACAACATGTTTTCTATCTGCCATCCGCCACCTACATAACTACCAAAAGTAGCACTACCGGAAAAAGAACATTTATATAATCCACTCATATCAATACGATAAACATCAGGATCATCAATATCATTGAACCATTCACCTGTTGGTCGATTATCCATCAATACCATTCGAAAATCTATTGTAGGCCATCCAAATTCATCTCGGTCTCCTGCAGAAATGATTGCCTGACCGGACTGATTTATATAATAATAACGATTAGTTACCTTTGCCGCATCTACATAAGTAGAAACACCACGGGCATTAATACCTGAAATATTAACACCAACCTGATCGGGATAAGTTTGCTGCATAGCAGTAAGAATATTTATAAATGTATATAAAATAAAAATATACCTTAATGTAAATTTTGCCAAACTGAAAGACCTTTTATTCATATTTTATTATCATCTATTCTGTGAACTGTTATGTAATCGTCTTGAATTTAACAATTTTGTTTTATAATGCAAGAAAAAATTTATTTTTTTCCAGATTCATATTTGTGATAAACTCATAAAAAGTAATTTTAACCGCCAGTCGAAAGCCTGATTTGACAACAAGGCTCG
Source organism: Fidelibacterota bacterium (assembly GCA_029939785.1). Lineage (GTDB taxonomy): Bacteria > Fidelibacterota > UBA2242 > UBA2242 > JAFGTP01 > JAOZSG01. Next base: position 4,263 of record JAOZSG010000236.1, read on the forward strand.
CAAAGGACGCAATTGTTAATTTGCTAAAAAATCAAATAGTTACAACTATACTCCTTTGCGATCTTTGCCAGTCAGTAGCCTGATTTACAACGTACTTAGCGGTTATTTTTTGACTTTTTACGAATTTATTATTTTTATTCATTATCAAAAATTCTTTGCAATGGCAACCCTGGTTCTGCACCTACATCTCTTGGTTCACAAAACCAGATCAATTTCCCAATTATATTTAATTGCCAAGGACAATCAGAAGCTTCAGGATGAGTATTAGTGAAAATTTCCAGCATTTTATTACGCATTAAAGATAATTGTTTTTCATTTTTTGATGCTACATCATGTTTTTCTTTTGGATCATTTATTAAATCATATAATCTTTCTGTAACTCCCAATGGCCCGTATCCTGTTTTATACTGCAATCCAAGATCACGTTTTCCGGTCGTAAATACATATTTCCATTCTTCAGAAGCAACCATTGCTAAATTATCTTCCAGAAATTCCGAAAAAACATAATCTTTGCCTTTTTCACTTTCACCGGATAATATGGGAACAAAACTTTGTCCTGTAAAAGATTTTGGCGATTTCACTCCAATAGCATCACAAATCGACGGAGCAACATCAATAAACTCAATTAATGCATCACTTTTTACATTTTTTCCAAAACCTTGTACAATAATTGGTGATTTTACTGCTTCTTCCCACATCGTATGTTTTTCAAATCGTTTATGATCGTAAAGCAAATATCCATGATCACTGATATAGATGACCATTGTATTTTTATCCAAATTAAGATTTTTGATTTCTTCCAAAACATAACCAATGCTATGATCCAGATATTCAACCGACGAATAATAAGATGCAATTATACTCTTTTTTTCCTCCTCACTAAGATCACGAAAAACTTCCGGAATATGCCTATCGTCTTCAGGACTTCCTTCAGGTAGTTTGATATCAGATAATTTATATTTATCTCTATATTCTACCGGAAACTTAAAAGGTGAATGTGGTTCATGAAATGCCAGCCATAAGAAAAATGGATTATCCTTATTTGATTTCATGAATTCAATTGCTTTGTCAATAAAAAACTTTCCTTCTGAATCTTTGTAATATTCTTTCTGCGGTAAATATTCGGAATTCCATATATAATTAACTGATTTTTTATCAGTAATTTGATCATGAGTTCGAATTTCATCAGGAACTTGTTTTGGCGGATTAGTTTTTTGATTTTTCTTATGATCTTTTTCATCTATTATATAATCAAATCCAAAAGTTGGAAATCCACCTCCATCATTATAATATTTCCACCAGATCCAGTTATTCCAATGTGTTTTACCAACTATTCCTGTTGCGTAAT
>JAOZSG010000237.1 GCA_029939785.1 Fidelibacterota bacterium
TTTCCATTTAACTCAGACAGGATTAACAGGATTTACTGGAAAAAAATATTTTATTATCCTGTTTATCATGTTAATCCTGTCCAAATTTTTTCTTTCACTTTTTCATATCCGCCAGCTGGCAGATGACACTACCAACTAATTCAATCTATTTTAAATAAGTCATTTTCTTTATTTTAATAGTTTTTCCTGCATTCAATTGATAAAAATAAATTCCAGATGATAGATTTTCTGCGACAAAATTATACTTATGGGATCCTGCCTGTTTATGTCCGAGTTTTGTAGAATGAACAATATTTCCGCCAATATCATAAATCTTTAAAGCCACGTTTTCCATTTGACTCAAACTGTATTTTATTATAGTAGAATTATTAAATGGATTCGGGTAATTCTGTTCCAGATGAAAATCTTCTAATACTAAACTATTGTCATTATTAATTGCGACACCATCTCCGGCATTTTCAAAAGTAACTTTAAAAACTCCGCCTTCTCCGGGATTAATATTTAAAGTACGACTATCAGGATCAAAATCATTATAACTTACTCCATCAAGGGATACTTCTGTGATTTTCAAGTTTTCATCATAAATAGCAATTGGATAAACACTAATATTTTGTTCATTATCTTCCGGAGGGAAATAATAGTATAATGATACAGTTGTGTCTTTGTAAAACAAACTGCCATAAACATAAGCATAATATCCCAATTCAACTCCGTGATATCCACTTTTCCAGACATCACCTTTTGTTGCATTTGTTACAACATAGCCTGTTGTATCAGTATTGGAATAGGTACTTCCGTTAGTTTTATCCCATAGAAAATTCATATAAAAGTCCAGGGATTCATCAGCCATTTCCAGACAATCATCTCTCATACTATCAGATTGAGCTATATAATAATTTATCAATCCACATGTAATCGCCTGCTCAATCATCCAATAATCTTTACCTTTTTCTACCTCTCCTGTACTCCAGTCATAACTCAAATAAGGTCCGCCATACACATGATCATATCCACCATTTTCCCACATATTATAAAACAATCTTTTTGCAGCCAAACGATAATCATCATTCTGTTCTACCAGATATGCACGGGCAAGACACCAGGAAGTTTTCAAAACGTGTCCAACACTTCCTCCTGTACTTCCCTCTTTAATATTCCAATCATTGTCATAAGACTCAGCAAAACCAAACTTCACACGAGAATCATCCATACTTCCGGTTAACCGATATGCCATATTATCCGCAAGATCAAGAAAACGATTCTTATGTATATCATCTCTGGTTAAGAGATATAAGGTTAACGCATTTGTGGTAACACCATCAACCGTAGGAGTAAATCCTTTATCTTTGGGATTTGCCCAATCTAAATCTGCTGTGCTATAATATCCTTTATATTCTTCTCTATCATCCCAAAGATGATTATTTAACATATCAAAACCATTTTGTAACATTTCCGAATCAGTTGATTCATTGGTTTCTAATGCAAATTCAGGAAAAGTTTCCCAGGATACATTCCCATTTGTTACATCACACATTGATCCGATTCCCACCATGGCATAATGCTGCAAAAAAGACCATTTATAGGTATTCGGATTCCACCATTTGTTCCATACATTTAAATCACCATATTCATCAGTAGTAAAAAACCAACCTCCGTAAGTTTTATCCCATCCATAATCATACAAGAATTTTAACGCAATATGTGCTTCTTTCAGATAATCCAGATTTCCGGTAACCATAAAAGCTTTGGAAAAAGCATATCCAAGACGAGACTGACTACAAACAGATTTCAATGAATCATTATCTATACTTCCATTATCACTTAAAAAAGAAAAATATCCGCCATTTATGCTATCTTTTGCATTTTTCCAAAATTCAACTTCATCGATTATATAATTAATATTTTGTTCCGGATTTTTTAAGTATGGCGATTTTACCAAATACTCGGCAAATAAACTATTAGTCACAAAAAGTGAAACAATGAATACTATGATTTGTATATTTTTCATTTTTAATCTTTCATTTATTTAACCACTAATGAACATTGAAAATCCGGTTTTTGACGAACTAATATTGATACATTCGTAAAAAGTCTAATTTCTTTCATTTTTACTAAACTCTGTCCCACTGAGCCTGCTTATAAGTCCGGCTTTTGACGGATATAAGGGTGATTTCGAAGCTACAAAATTCTGACTTTCAAATTACTTTTTACAAGACTATCAATATATAATAATTCTTTCATTCGCGTCTATTAGCGTTCATTCGTGGTTAATAGTTTTTTCATATAACTTTTAATGCTATCCTATTAATCATTAATTCATACTTTCTTGTGAATCACAAAGTTGAAATACCTTTTGCATTGAAGACTCAAGAAGATTCATACCAGAGTTTTTATCTATAAAACCATGTGAACTAACTTTTTTAGCTTTTTCAATTATTTTGGGGTCAGTTTGATTTGAGAGAAAAATGATTGGAATTTCTTTATCCTTAGAAATTTTTTCTGCTGTATCAATACCATTAATACCTTTTCCCAGTTCAATATCCATTAAAATCAAATCAATTACATTTTTACTTATCATATCAATAGCCTGTTCACCTGAAAATGCCAAAACCACTTCATATCCACATTTTTCAATATTGTTCTTTTTAAATATTGCTATTAATACTTCATCTTCTACCAAAAGAATACGTTTTTGCATTATTTTATCCATTCAAAATCTTAAGATTATTATTAATCAATTCAATTCTCTGCTCAACACATTTTGCTGATCGCAGTCCATCTTCCGGAGTATTTTTTGCATAATCCAGTAATTTATCTACACTGGTTTTTGCAACATATGTAATAGTATCACATGCAGCATAATAAATAAATACATCCCCATTATCATCTTCAATCCAGCCATTACCAAAAACAAGTCCTTGTAAATCACCTATTCTCTCATCACCTTCCGGAGCGATCAAATGTCCACCGGGTCTATAAATCACTTTTGACGGATCTTCCAGTGACGTAACAAAAATATAAAGTACGTAACGAAGTCCAGATGCTGTATTCCTCGTACCATGAGCCAGATGCAACCATCCTTCTTTAGTTTTAATCGGAGTTGGTCCCTGCCCATTTTTAAGTTCTTTGATAGTGTGATATATATTTGGCTCTATTATTATTTCTGATTCTATAATTGCAGGATTCATGGATTTCGATAACCCCCAACCAATTCCTCCACCTTTTCCGGTATCTACAAATCCATCCTGTGGCCTTGTATAGAATGCGTATTTCCCATCTACAAACTCAGGATGTAGAACCAGATTTCTTTGCTGTGCTGAAGGAGATTTCATATCAGGAAGTCGCTCCCATTTGACAAAATCTTTAGTTCGTGCAATTCCACCTTGTGCTTCTGCTAAAAACGTATTTGAGGCCGGTGCATTTGGATCTTTTCTTTCTGTACAAAAAACTCCATAAATCCAACCATCTTCATGTTTAGTAATTCTCATATCATAAATATTTGTATCAGGTCGATCAGTTTCCGGCATAACAACAGGATAATCCCAAAATCTAAAATTATCTATACCATTTGGACTTTCTGCAACTGCAAAAAAAGATTTTCGGTCAACACCCTCTGTTCGAACCATTAAACAATATTTGTCTTTCCATTTAAAGGCTCCACAATTAAGTGTTGCATTAAGACCTAGTCTTTCCATCAAATATGGATTTGTTTTAAAATTCAAATCATATTTCCAGTGAATCGGCACATTTTCAGGTGTTACGCAAGGATTCTCATATCTATTAAAAATTCCATTTTTATGATCACATATTTTATTTTTTTTAGTAATATGTTTCTCTTGTTTTTCATACAATCTATTTAGTGTTGTTTCAAATTCCTGTTTAGTCATTTTTTCTCCTTATACTTTATTATCAGACAGCATTTACTGAATAAATGTATTTTTTTATCCTGTTAATCAAACTTTTTTTTTATTTCTTTAAAACTTTTGATAATACTTTTGACCAAAGATCATAACCTTTTTTATTCAAATGCAAACCATCATCACGGAATAATGTGGAATCCGGCATGTCATTTTTCATGAGCATTGGTGTTGCAATATCCACATAAAACATTTTTTTATCACTATCACACAGGCTTTTTATTTTCAAGTTGGTTTCATCCATTTCCTTCCACATTTTCCAGCGTGATAGACTTGGTTTTATAGGAATGTAGTAAATTTCTGTTTTAGGAAAATCTTTGTTTACTTTTTCAATAAAAGTTTCGAAATCCTCCAATACCTGCTCAACTGATTTTTTACCTGCGATATCATTGTCTCCACAATAGAAAACAATTTTGGTTGGATTGTATTTTTTCACAACATCATCATAGTAAAAGAGGACATCAGAAATATGTGATCCACCAAAACCCCGGTTAATTACGTTTTGTTTTGGAAAATATTCTGCTGATGACCAGCCCACAATACTAGAACTTCCAACAAACAAAACACTTTTTTCACAAAAACTATTTTTCCTATCCCATTTGATAAAATTATGTATATTCTTTTCAAACCTTTTAGGATCAGGATCTTTTATTTCTGCAAACAAACTGGTCACAACACACACAAATAAAACTATACTTATGATTTTCCTAACTAATGATTGATATCTAAAATTCTTCATTATTCTTCCTTCTAATCATATTAATCATGTCCAAATTTTTTATTTCATTTTTTCAGAGGATATAATTCTGTTTCAACTCTTGCTGATTTTAAAATTTTCTTTGCTTTTTCAACTATATCAGAATGATTAACTGCAATATTATTTTTCTCATTAATATCCAAATCAAGATTATATAATTCAATTTTGGAATTAGGAGTATTTTTAATTGCTTTCCATTTCCCAAATCTTACTGCCTGACGACTTGGTTCCCAAAAATGATATTCCCAATATAAATATTCATGTGTATTTTGTTTTTTCTCTAATAGTGTCGGTAAAAAAGATATACCATCTAGTTTATCATTTGTTGTTTGTACTCCGCCTATTTCACACATTGTTGGATAATAATCCCAGAATGTTGAAATATGATCTGATTCACAATTTTGCTGAATTTTCCCGGGCCATTTTATGATTAATGGAACTCGAATTCCTCCTTCATACAGATCACGTTTATATCCACGAAGTTCTCCATTACATTCCAATAATATATTCCATTCAAATGGACAAGCACCATTGTCACTTGTAAAAATCACCATAGTATCATTTTCTAATCCAAGATCTTTAACTTGCTGCAATAGTCGTCCTACATAGTCATCTAACAATGTAATCATTGTTGCATAATTTTTTTGTTCCACCGACCAATTGTTATTCTGAAATTCCTGTTTGATTTTTGGAACTTCAATTCTTTGATTTTCCAGTGCTTCACCATTTTCATGTGGAATAGTAGTTGGGAAATACAGGAAAAATGGCTGATCCTTATTTTCATTCACAAAACTCGTTACTTCATCGAAAATTCTGTCATGAGCATAGTCGTTTTTAACAACAGAATAACTACCATTTCATTTTGACCAATGTGATTCAGAAAGATATTGAACTTCATTATTCAATTTTATTTA
>JAOZSG010000238.1 GCA_029939785.1 Fidelibacterota bacterium
AGAAGTTGGTGAAGTCAGCTCGATAAAAAACAACAGACTGGAAATTATTTTATTGATTGAAGGTGAAATTGAGATTAACTATACTGATCAAACAATGATCGCAAATAGAGGACAAACTATACTGTTTCCTGCAATTCTTAATGAATATACAATAACAGTAAAAGAATCGACAATAATATATAAAGTAGAAATACCAGAATAATATTATGACATTTCTTGATTACTCTGTACTTGGAATATACTTGATGTTGACAATATTCATTGGAATATTTGTTGCAAAAAAACAAAAAAATGAGGATGATCTTTTTACAGCTGGTCGGTCAATGGGATGGATTCCTGTTGGTATATCTGTCATGGTTACGGCTTTTAGTGCTGTAAATTATGTAGCTTTCTCCGGTGAAGTTTTTAGTCATGGGCTTTATGTATTATTATGTTTGCCAGTTTTTATTATTGTAGGAATACCTGTAAATCGAATTATCATCCCATTTTTCTATAATATGAATTTATCTACAGCTTATGAATATCTTGAAAAACGATTTGATAAAAGAGTCCGGATATTAGCAAGTATTATTTTTATAATTTGGAGAGTATTCTGGGGAGCAACAATTTTATATGTTCCTAGTAAAATTTTAAGTGCTGTTACCGGATTGAATGTAAATTTATTAATTACAATAATTGGAAGTTCAGTACTATTATATACAATGTATGGTGGAATTCATGCTGTGATGCTAACTGATACTTTACAGTTTTTTGTTCTTTTTTCAGGAATAATAATTGGAATTTTGGTAGCTGCCGGAAAGGTTGATGGTGGCTTTACTGCAATGTTTGAGCAGGGAGTATCAGCAGGTCTTGCCAAACCTTTTTATCCTTTTGACACACAGATTTTTTCCCTTAATCCAACAATTCGCATTACGCTATGGAGTTGTACAATCGGGACTTTTGTGGCATTTTTGACCAGGTATGGAGCAGATCAGGTTGTAGTACAACGATATTTTACTGCAACTTCTGTTGAAACTGCAAAGAAGGGTTTTCGACTAAATATAGTGAGTGCTTTATTTTCTCTCTCCTTACTTGCGGTTTTTGGATTTGCAATTTACAGCAATGCTGTAATGAATGGAACAATTGGTCAATGGAATAAACCTCTAATGTATTTTGCTGATTTTATTAAAATGTTACCGGTTGGTATTACAGGGCTGATTGTAGCAGGGCTTTTTGCTGCAACTATGTCCAGTATTGATTCTGCGGCCAATTCATGTAGCAGAGCATTCCTTTCTGATATATATAGGTTTTCGAGTAAAAAAATTTCCGGATTATTTCAGGCAAGAGTTGTAACTTTTATTTTTGGAATTTCAATAATGCTTCTTTCAGTATATATCAAGAAACTGGGATCAGTTTTTGAAATTGCAAATAAAATCGTTAATGGATTTGGAAGTCCACTCCTGGCTCTTTTTATTTTAGGCTTCTTCTCAAAACGAGCAAATAGCAAGGGTCTGTTCTGGGGAGGTATAATTGGTGCAATATGGAGTGCATTTGTTAGTCTTTTTGTGAGTAATTTGGCACTTCATTATTACGCTGTTGTTAATTTTGCCGGTACATTTTTTATTTGCTGGATCTTTAGTATTGTAGAAAACAAAATATATAATCCACCAACTCAATTACAAATTAGTTGGATGTATCGTAAACAATCATAGTGTGTACATGAAGGCTACCTGTGTTCCTGTAGAACAGTCAGTGACTGTATAGTCAGGATCATCATAATATTCTCCAGAATATGCAAAAAAAATGGAAATGAGTCTTTTTTTCATGAAGATATAGAATGTCTGAATTTCTTTGTTTACATTTAAAGTGCAGATAATTTGATATTTTTAATATATGAGAAAGATGCTAATTTTTTTTAAGTAACTTAATATGATTGATAAATCAAAAAACTGGTCTAAAGAAAGTGTTTTTAATTTATATCTATTTGTAACGATATCATTTGTGGTTGTCTTTGGTATTATTGAAATAGTGTCTGTAAATTTTATAATATCTCAACATGAAAATGAAATTCTCTATGAAGATTTTAAGGAAATACAACAAACAGTAGATAATTTTAATCTGGAGAATTTTATTCAATTAGGCGATTATATATCAAAGTCAAATTTAAGATCACATTTACGAAATAATAATTTTCAGGCAATACAAACTCTTTCTCAAGAATATTTACAAGAAACAAGTAAAGTTATCCGTATTTATGATAAAAATTTTCGATTAGTAGATGGAGAATTGTGGCCAAACTTTGATCAATTAATAAAAGAGAATGGGAAATCGATATTAGCAAAATCAATGTTTACAATTATTCCCAATATTAATAATCTGTGTTATCTAATTTCAATTTATCCTGTTTATAATGAATCCATTAAGAAAAATTTTTTAGGTATGGTTGTACAATATCAATTATGGACAGAATCTCATATTCATTTTGAATCAGACAATATTCATTTATTATCATATCCGATAAATCCCTATGAACTGGAAAAAATTGATATTCCTATTAATTTACTAAATAAACTTAACACATCTATTATTGAGGATAATTCTACCCAAATAATAAGATTGAATAAAAATTTAATAATTGGAATAAAATTTAATAAAAGTTTTTCATCAAATTCATCCTCGATTTTTGTTACAAATTATCAGAGAGAATTTAATATAATAGCACGACAGAAACTTTTTATTGGATTTTTAATTATACTTGCTTTTATAATTTTTGGACATGTAATTATTGGAATATGGTTTAGTGCAAAAATTACAAATCCTATTTATTCTATTATAAATAATATCTCAAATATATCCAATCATCCGGATAAAATATCAAATATTGAGAATAAATATTCTGGTCTTCTTGGTGAAATAGTAGATAAAATAAATATTATGAATAAATCCATTTTTAAATATTATAGTTTTGTTGAAGAATATAAAATATTGGCAAATAATTTAGAACAAGGTTTTTTTGGATTAGATGATAAATTTGAAGTTGCTCTGTGTAATGCGAGTTTTGTAAGAATTTTTAATAAAGAAAATTTTAATGAAGTAGTTGGATGCAATATAAGAGATTTTATTCCTTTTGAAAAAGAAGAATTGTTTGATCTTATGAACAATAATAGAGAAATATCAAAGAAAGAAATCAAGTTAAATGAAAAAAAATATATAGTTCACAATGTAATTCAGATAAAGGAGAAAGAACGACTTAGAATTATCGGTACACTAACAGATGTAACTTTAATTTCAATTGAGCGTGAAGCACGTGAAAGAGTAGAAATGGAATTGATTCAAAGTAATAGGTTAGCAGAATTAGGTGCAAGAGTGGAAGGAGTTATACATAATATAAATTCACCCTTGCATGCAATATTTGGAAGAGCTTCATTATTAGGAGATGATATTGGTGAAAATGAAGATTTAGAGAGGATAAAAAAATCAGCACAACATATCAATCGATATGTTAAAGGTATATTATCAAAATCAAGTGAAGATAGTATTTCAATGATAAGAAAAGTTGATATTACAAATGTAGTAAAGTTAGAAATTGATCAATGTGTCCATAATTTATTTTTTAAACATAATGTAAAATTATATACTGAGTTAGAAGAAAATATTCAGGTTTTGGCTGTTCATAGTGATATTAGTCAATGTGTTGCAAATCTATTAAATAATGCAATTGATTCCTTAAAAGATAGTGATAAAAAGGAAATGAAAATAATTTCCAGAAAAGAGGGTGATTTTGCAATTATTGAAATTAGTGATACTGGTAAAGGTATAAAGAAAGAGAATTTGAAAAAAATATTTGAACCTTCATTTAGTACAAAAAAAACAAAAATCAGTGCAGGTTTTGGGCTTGGATTAACTATTTGTAAAAATATTGTTGATAAATATCATGGAAAACTCGAAGTTGAATCAATAATCGGAATTGGAACTAAATTTGTAATTAGCCTTCCAGTCTATATTAATGAGGATACTAATGGTAATTAATAAAAAAGATAAAATAATTCAGAATGCCAGAATTCTTGTAGTTGATGATGATTATGACACAAGAAACATTTTTCAACGTGTATTGAAAAAGAATGCTTTTGTTGTAGATACCGCAATATCAGTTAAAGAAGCAAAAGATTATATTTTAAAAAATAATTACCATATTGTGATGACTGATTTAATGATGCCTGATGAAGATGGTATGTCATTATTAAAGTATATTAAAGAAGAAGCACCTCATATTTCTGTTGTTGTTATAAGTGGGAAAGCAACTATTGATACAGCATTGGAAGCAATAAGATCCGGGGCAGAGGAGTTTATAGAAAAACCTGTTACAGATTTAGCATATATAGCAATAGTCGCAAAAAAAATACTTAAAGTTAAATGGCAGACAAATGAAATTCAGAGGTTGAATAAACTCTTAGATTCAGAACTTGACAGAAAACATGTTATTGGGAATAGTCTGGCTATTCAAACAATATTGGAAAAAGTTAGAAGAACTGCTCCTCTTGATGCATCTGTTATAATAACAGGTGATACCGGAGTGGGAAAAGAAGTTTTTGCGAATTTGATATATAAAAATAGTAGAAGGAAAAATCAAAAATTTGTTGCAGTAAATTGTGCAAGTCTTCCGGAAGGATTACTCGAAAGTATGCTTTTTGGTCATAAAAAAGGATCTTTTACCGGTGCTGTTCGAGACAAGGAAGGATATTTTCAGGAAGCAGATAAAGGTACTTTATTTCTGGATGAAATAACAGAAACGAGTCTTGCTTTCCAGGCAAAATTGCTTAGAACACTTGAAAAGGGAGCTGTAAGAAAAGTAGGAGATGATAAGGATTTTTACGTAGATGTCAGGGTTATTGCAGCTTCAAATAAAAATTTAAAAATTGAAGTAGAAAAAGGTAAATTTCGTGAAGATTTATATTACCGATTAAATGTAATAAATATCCATATTCCTCCATTAAATCAAAGACCGGAAGATATTAAAGTATTATCTCATTTTTTTGTAAAAACTTTTTGTAAAAAATATGATAGAGAAATATTGGGTATTTCTGATCCGGCTATGGCTATTTTGAAAAATTGGGAATGGCAGGGAAATGTAAGAGAACTGAAAAATGTTATTGAACATGCAACAGCTTTAGCTATTTATGATAAAATAATGCCGGAAGATCTTCCTGATAATTTGTACGAAGTAGCATCAGAAAATTCAATATTACCGTTAATGGAAAGATATGCAGATGTTCCATATTCAGAAGCAAAAAGGGAATTTGAAAAAAAATATATACTCTTTCTATTAAAAGAATACCAGGGAGATGTAACAAAAGTTTCTAATGTATCACAAATAAAACGACAAAACTTATATCAAAAATTTAAACAATTAGATATTGATCCAAATGATTTTCGTAATTTAGAGAATACTTGATGCTGGATTGGTATAACAAATGATTATAGGTATTATGATTATTAACTCTTAAACTCCGAACTCCTGATCCGATATTTAATAATTAATTAGTTATACAGATATGATCGTAATATATAATGTCCTATTTGTCATTCATAGTTATCTGACTT
>JAOZSG010000239.1 GCA_029939785.1 Fidelibacterota bacterium
GGACTTGTTATTATTGATAAATATTGTTCCCAAAAAAAAATATAATAATAAAGGTAATCAGGTTGAATTAATGATTAATATTGAAAAATCATAAATAAATTTAAGGAGAATATAATGGTTGATATAAGAGAAGAAAACGGTAAAATAATAGTCAAACCCGGAATTAATATTGTTGCAGGTGTTGTAAAAGATATTAAAGCTGAGATATCCGCTCTTGTAAATGATGGTAAAACTGATATAATCATTGATCTTGAAGGAGTTGAAATGATTGATTCTATGGGATTAGGTGTTCTTATCGCAACACATAATTCAATCCAGGAGCATGATAAAAAACTTGAATTAATAAATATACCAAGTGATATAGGTAAATTATTGAGAACTATGCGATTAGATCAACATTTTAATATGTAAGAGTTTATTAATTATTTAATACATAAAAATTATATACTGGAGTTATTATGGGCTTTGAAATTGATGATGAAATTCTCCAAACTTTTTTAGAAGAAGCTAAAGAGCATTTAGATGGTATTGAATCGGATTTTTTGGAAATTGAAGAAATGGGAGCAGATATAGATGAAGAACTGGTCAACAGGGTATTTCGATCAGCTCATTCAATAAAAGGTGGAAGTGGCTTTCTGGGACTGGAAGTAATAAAAAAATTGTCTCATGGTATTGAAAATGTTCTGGATATGATTCGTAATAAAGAATTAGTACCAACAAGTAAAGTTAGTTCTACAGTTTTAACTGCATTTGATAAACTCTCAGAATTAATAAATGATTCTGAGAATAGTAATGACGCAGATATTTCTGAATATATTGTAGATTTAGAGGCAATTACGACAGAAAATTTGGATGAATCAGAAAAAGAATCAATTCATAATTTGATTGAAGTAAAAGCACCAGATGGAAAAGTTTCATTTAATGTAACTGAATTTGATTTGAGTCACGCCAGAAAAGGTAATAATATTCTTTATATTTTGGAATATGATCTGATTCATGATGTACAAAGAAATGATATAACACCACTTGATGTTTTAAAACTTCTTGAAGATATTGGAATTATAGTCGATATAAAAATTGGAATTACTAATGTAGGTAATTTGGATTCCGATGTTACTTCAATAGTTCTTCCTATGTTTGTTCTTTTTTCTACAATTATTGAAGAAGATTTAATTGGTTCAGTTACAAAATTGGATGATGACAAAATGATTGTTATACCTGAAGATACAGAGGAATTTAATGAAAATATCAGTAGCTCGCCGGAATCAGAAGTTGAAGAAAAAATAGAAGTGATTGAGGAAGTTAAGTCTGAATCGGTAAATGTAGAAAATGTATCTGAGAAAAAGTCTCATCCAATTGCAAAAAAAGAGTCAAAGCCTGTCCCAAAAGGAGATAAGAAACCACGTAAAATACAACCAATTGTACAAAAATCAGATACGCTCAGAGTAAAATTAAGTGTACTTGATGAGTTAATGAATAGAGCAGCACAACTCGTACTGGCAAGAAATCAATTAGTACAGGCAATTCAATCAAAAAATCAAAATGATTTTGATATTGCTACTAAAGAAATCGATCAGGTATCTTCTGAACTGCAAGATGCTATCATGCTAACACGTATGCAACCAATAAAAACAATATTTAGTAAATTCCCCAGAGTCGTTCGTGATTTATCTCAGGATTTAGGGAAAAATATAGAATTGATAATGGAAGGAAAAGAAGTAGAACTTGATAAAACAATGATTGAAGGTTTAGGAGATCCATTACTTCATATTGTTAGAAATTCTATTGATCATGGTATTGAATTACCTGAAGAACGTAAAAAAAATAATAAACCTGAAGTTGGTACAATTTTATTAAGTGCCTTTCATGAATCAGGATTAATCAATATTGAAATCAAAGATGATGGTAAAGGTCTTGATCCTGATAAACTTGCAATGAGTGCGGTTGAAAAGGGACTTTACAGTGAAAAAGAAGTACTTGCTATGTCCGATGAAGAAAAAACCAATCTTATAATGCTTCCGGGTTTTTCTACAGCAGCTAAAGTAACAGAAGTTTCAGGTCGTGGTGTCGGAATGGATGTTGTAAAATCTAATATAGATATAATGGGTGGTTCTGTTGAAATCAAATCAACATTGGGAGTTGGCACTTCAATTCGGATAAAATTACCATTAACTCTAGCTATTATATCAAGTTTGTTAATAAAATCACATAATTTAAAATTTGCAGTTCCACAGGTGAATGTCAGTGAAGTACTTACGCTTTCACAGGAAGAAATGAGAAAGCAGATTAAAAAAGTAGGTGATGCAGAAGTGCTGATTTTACGTGGTGAATTAGTTCCACTAATGAAATTAAACGATATATTGGAATTAGAACAAAAATTTCTAAATCCAATATCAGGGAAATGGGAAGTAGATAGGCGAATGTCTATTGGCGATGAGCGTTTTGAGGAGAAACAAGAAGAAAAATCAGATGAAGTAAAACCAACTCAGGATGAATCTGTAGATGATAGAAGATATATAGAAGGCATAGCAAATATAAATATTATAATTGTCAATTCCGGAATGTACAAATACGGAATGGTTGTAGATGAATTACAAGATAATATTGAGATTGTGGTTAAACCACTTGGTATTCATTTAAAATCTCTTATTGAATATACTGGTGCAACAATACTTGTTGATGGTAACGTTGATCTAATTATTGATATTGCAGGTATTGCCACAAAAGCTGAGTTATCTACAATCGGCGGTAAAAAGACCGGTGATGCTATGATACTGAAAGCACAAGATAAAGAAGACAATAAAGAAACAGTCAATAAAACAATGTTATTATTCAAAAATGGACCCGATGAAAATTGTGCGATGTATTTATCAAAAGTTGCAAGATTAGAACAAATAAAAGTCGAAGATATTGAGATTGTTGGTGGTAAAAAGGTAATAAAATATCGTGGTGGAAGTTTACCGGTATATGCACTTGAGGAAGTTGCAAGTGTTGGAATGTTGGAAGATACTGATAGTCTGATTGTAATAATATTTAATGTTCATGGAAACGAAGTTGGTTTGTTGACTGTTCCGCCTGTTGATGCAATTAATATGAATCTAATGGTAGATCAGCGTAATTCCCATCTTACAGGAATTTTAGGTACAACGATTATTAATGAAAAAACAACATTGATCATAGACACTGACGAAGTTATGAGAATATTAAATCCCCAGTGGTACGAACAGGAAGAAAGTTTTCCTTCAGATGAAGTAAGTAATAATAGGGAAAGCGTTGAAAATGTTAAAGAGGCTGTCAAAGAAGTTACTATCAAAAAAAATGCACAGGCAACCTCAGAAACCAAAGAAAAATTCGATTCTGGAGTAAGTTCCACAAATAAAAAGACAAAAATACTTGTAGTAGAAGATTCTGCATTCTTTCTCGCTCAGGTCAAAAAAATGATAGTTGATGAAGGAATGGAGGTAATTGGTGCTGAAGATGGACAAGATGGATGGGATAAATTACAAAAACATAAGGATGAAATTGCAGTAGTAGTGACTGATCTTGAGATGCCTGTTATGGATGGATTTGAACTTACACGAAAAATTAAAAATGATAAATTATTAAAAAACATACCTGTTATAGCACTCACATCATTAGCGGGTGAAGAAGAAATAGAAAAAGGCAAATTGGTTGGAATTGATGAATATCAGATCAAACTTGATAAAAATAAAATGTTGGAAAGTGTAAAAAAATATTATGAAATGGTTACTGCTTGATGTTGGATACTTGTTACTGGGTGCTGGTTACTGGGTGCTTGTTACTGGGTGCGGGTTACTTGAAGAATAGAGAGGAAAATATTAGTGGGACTTGGTGAAATGAAAGAGAATAAAACACCAGCCTCAACCCATTTTCAGCGAAGCCAAATGAGTTTCAGGCGGGTTCGGAGTTAGCATCGTTGCATTCTAAACTTCCAATTGGAATTATTTTTATGAAACTATGTCTATTTACTTAAAATTAAAAAAATATAAAGAAGGTAATTATGAAAATAAAAATGTTACGAACAAAAATATTAATAATATCAGGTATTGCAATAATTGTCTTACAGTTTATTTTAAGTTCTATTCAAATTGTCAATGAACGAAAAACTTTGTTTGAACAATTCGAGTTACATCAAAATGCAGTTTCTGAGGAATTGTCCAATACGTTAGTTGAACCGTTATGGAATTATAATTTTGATCAAGCAAAAGATCTTATAACTGTAAAATTAAAAGATAAAGAATTTGGTGCTTTATTAATTTATTCTTTTAATACTAATAATCTTATTATTGGATTAAATAGCGACGAAGATACAATAAAGGATGTTAAGGAGATAAAAACACAATATAGTGATATAAATGAGTTCGTTATTCAGTATGATGAAAAGAATGAATGGAAGTTTAAATTTTATTTTACAGATCAACCAATAAAAGATAGAATTGCTAAGAAAATTCGTTATTCGATTTTTTCTGCTCTAATAGCCAGCACAGCATTAATATTCTTATTATACTTTTTTATAACATCTTTTTTTACAAATCCATTGAAAAAAATATCAAATATGATGAATGATATAGCTATGGGAGAAGGTGATTTGACACAAAGATTGGTTGTAAATTCACAAGATGAAATAGGTATTTTGGCTCATTCGTTCAATGTATTTATAGAAAAAATACAAATAATTATCAAAGATATATCAATGAATACTGAAACCTTGACCGTATCAGGGAAAGAATTAAATTTAATATCAGAAGAAATGAATACAGGAAGTACAAACACTGTAACCAAAGCAAATACAGTAGCAGCTGCAACAGAGGAAATGAGTAGCAATATGGATAGCATTTCTTCTGCAATGGATGAAACTGCTAAAAATTTAAATACTGTTGCAACAGGAACAGAAGAGATGAGCAGTAGTATTAATGAAATTGCTCAAAATGCAGCAAAATCAACAGAAATTACAAAAAGTGCAGTTGGTCAGGCAGAGAAGGCATCAAATCAGGTAAAAGAGTTAGGAATAGCAGCAAAAGAAATTGTGAAAGTAACTGACACAATCACAGATATTTCAAATCAGACAAATTTATTGGCATTGAATGCAACTATTGAAGCAGCCCGTGCAGGTGATGCAGGTAAAGGGTTTGCAGTTGTTGCCAATGAAATCAAAGAACTTGCCAAGCAAACAGCAAATGCAACAGATGAGATTGCAAGTAAACTAAGTGGTGTACAGCAATCTTCAGAAAGTACAGCCGAAGAAATAAAATCAATTACAGCAATTATTGGAGAGATAGATACTATTGTTAGTACTATTGCAGCAGCAGTAGAAGAGCAAAATGCAACAACCCAGGAAAATGCAGGAAAAATCAATGATGTTTCACAAAACATAGTAGAAATAACTGAAAATGTATCACAAGGTAGTGAAGCTACAAAACAGATTGCGGAAGAAATAGTTGAAGTTAATACATCAGCAAATGAAATGAGTAATTCTGCAAGTCAGATTCAACATAGTGCCGCAGAATTACAACAAATGGTTGATAAACTGAAGGAGGTTGTT
>JAOZSG010000240.1 GCA_029939785.1 Fidelibacterota bacterium
GATTGTAAATAACATCATAATAATCGTTATACAAACTACGGTGAGTTATCAGATTTATCTCTTTTACTATAGATTCATTTGCCTCTCCTGTATTACTGTTAACAAATTCCGCATTTCTTGTATCTAATAAATTCTGAATAAGTAAACTCAATTTTAGTTTCAGATCGCCTTTTAATGGAATTGTATAGTAAGTGTAAAGATCAAAATTAACAGTTACAGGTTTAACTGAATTATTAGGATAAAGATTTACACGTGATAAACGACTTTCAGATAAAGGTGTCCATGTATAACGAGTGCCGGAATTAAATACACCTATTAGTGAAGTTGTAAAGTTTTTTGTCATATAACGAACATTCATGTTTAATGAATGACGCTGATCCCAACTTAAAGGTATAAGTCGTGGAATTGGATCTGCCTGATCACCTGCACGAGTGAAATTTTGCATTGGATTATCAGCTATACCACGGGTAAACATCAATGTATAATTAATAAATGCACCTATGTTTTGTGATTTAAAATCCAGTTTTAGTTCCATTCCTTTTACATTACCATAATCTTTATTTGTGTACATTCCATATCGAACCTGATTATATGTTGTAAGCACTTTATCACTTAACAAATCATAGATATCACGATAATAAACATTTACTTCAAAATTGAACTGATCCGTTAACTGCTGCCATAAACCAACTTCATATTGTACGGTTTTTTGTCCTTTTAACAGAGCATTTCCTGTATGTGTTGCATAATTTACCTGTTCGATAACAAATGAATTATTTTCATAATATGAATATAAAGGTGGAATCTGAAAAAAATGTCCATAACTGAAATGAAGTAAAGCTCTGTCTGAAAGTTTATAAGACAACCCAAATCTTGGACTGATATTATATTGTGCTTCTGCTTTTTCCATAGTTGACATTCTTTCCGGATTATCAGGAAAACGTAATTGATTAGCAGGATTTCTAAGATTTGATGGAAAATCGGTTTTGGGATCAAAATAATCCATTCTGACACCAAGGCTTATTACCATTTCATCATATTCCATTTTATCCTGAATATATGCAGAAAACTCTTCGGGATTTACTATATAATCATCAGCAAATACTGATTCATTACCAAAAGTTATTGGCTTATATACATCATAAACATAAGTATTACGTTCTTCATCAAAATAGTTATGAAAAATATCCTGACTACTCTTATATTCATTTTCTATAGTATGAAGTTGCTGATCAATATCATGTTTGGTATATAAAACACCTGTTTTAAAACTATGATGTTGAGTAGCCTGCCATGTAATATCGAATTTTGCATTAAGATTTTTTGTATAACGTTTTGTATGACTTTTATTTTGTCCACCGGTTAAGAAACCTGATCCTGATGAAGTAAAATATTGATCATGTACATATCGTGAATCCATTGCATCTTCATATACATAACGTCCAAAATAACTATTGAGATATGATATTTTACCTTCCATAAACATTGTTGGTTTTGGCATATAGTTTAACATAAGTGCAATCATATCGCTATTTCTATGACTTGTTGGCAATCCATTTGGATTATATTTATATCTATGACTATAAACCTGAAAGTCATTTAAATTACGTGTACCTAATAACGATATTTTAAAATCACTTGTTACTTTTGCAGTTAATTTACCTAAAAAAGAAATCTTTTTTGAGCCGGAAAGTGATACATATTCACCATCACCATTATGTGTATCTATCCATTCGCTACTATCACTACTACCATATACACTATAATCATCAACATTGAATCTGTTAATACCATTTAAATGATTTTTCAAATCCTGGTAACGAACATTTGTAAAAAATGTAATGGATTTAGAAAGTAAGGGACCTGAAAAGCTGAAACGATAATCCTGATTACGATTTATCTGTGTAGGTTCCAATCCAATAAAATCATCACCAATTGGATAATAATTACCAAGATTGAGACTCAAATGACCTTTATATTCTTGGCCACCTTCTTTTACTACAGTGTTTACAATTCCACTCATTGCTTTTCCATACTCAGCATTAAATGTTCCTGTAATAATTTCAGCATCTTCTATTGCTTCATTTTCAATAGATACATTTTTTTCTCCACCACTAAAATTATCTGTAACCTGCATACCATCTACCAAATAAGCAACTTCACTGGAACGTCCACCACGAAAATGACCATCTACAACACCTGCCTGCAAATTAACAACCTGTTCAAAATCCAATACCGGCAGAGCTGCCAAATCTTCTGATGATACACTTTGTTTTGAACTCACCTGATCACGTTTAAAGGACATTGCATTGGCTGTAACAACAACAACCTCTCCCTCGATGACCTCTTCGTTTAATGAAAAATCAATATTGGTTGTAGAGTTTGCTGATACACGAACATTTTCAACTTTTTGGCGTGCATAACCTATCATAGAACATTCTACTATATAACTGCCCGGTTGCATATTGATGATAAAGTAATATCCGTCTGCATTTGCTGAAGCACCTAAACCTGTACCGGAAACTATTACATTTACACCAGGTAATGGTTTACCTGTTTTTTCATCCGTTACTCTTCCGGCTATTTTACCGGTAGTTGCAGCGGATAATGGGATATTTATTAATATTATCCCTAGAAAAAATAGCAAAAAATATTTCATCAACTTACCCATTCCATACTCCTTTAATTTTTTGATAAGATTTACTTTATATTGTTGAATTGTATTTATACAATTTTATTAAGTTCTTCAAGTTAATCCTGTTTGTTTTTCTTTTTTTTTATATTTTTAACACTACCCTGATATTATATTCTTTTAATTATTATTTATTTACAGTTAAAACAATCAAAATTTATAGTAGTCTCTTCATCGGGTATTCTCTAATTTTTTTCCATAATCAAGCCATTTATCTGTTGTTATAATTGGAAATGGTGGTACAACAATAGGGTAAGGCACATTTTTTTGCAGAACAAACATATCAATACGACTAAGTTTTATCGAATCGAATAAATCAGTATTTATCCTAATTTGTGGTCCATATTTCTTTTGTAATTCGTCAATATATGGATTAAGTATCTGCTCTAATATCTGATCATCTGATTTATCAGTAATATCGAAACCAGAAAGATATTCTTCTTTCATTTTATTTGCTATGTATGCATCTTGCCAAAGATCAACAACCCCTTTTACTGACTTGTGATTATCATATCCCCTTTTATAGGCATCTTTTGTTACATATTTATCACGCATCAAATCTACTATTGCAAGTTTCAACTGTTTTGTTATATTTTGTTTTGTCAACCTTTTGATGCGAAAAACCAAGGGATGGATTTCAATTTCTTTTTGCAATTCCCCAACAGTTATAATTTTGTTATCTATTTCTAATATAGGTATGTCATTTTCATCACTAATAAAATTATCTAATTCATTATGTAAAGTTTCAATTGCTTCCATCTTTTTATTTAAATCTTTACTTATCGCCGTACTTTGCATCAAATCAGGCATGGATAAATATAATGGTGCAATTTTTTTCACAAATTTTTGAAAAGCATCATAAGAAAACTGAATCCTTTTTCCCTTCATCAATTTTTTTATATATTTTTCATATAAGACTACAGCATCTTCCTGTTTCAGCCAATCTTTACTATCTACTGCTCTTTGTTCCTGTTGTTGTTCTGAAATTGCCGGACTATCCTGCCATCCTTTAACTTTTATTATTGTATAATTATAATCCTCTTCACTAAGAAAAGGTCCGATAATTTTACCTTTATAAACTTCATCAGTATATAGAGCTTTTCGTATATTATTGCTTGCTTGTTCATTCCATGATAATGTTTTCCGAGGAATTGTATCCAAACCCGTGATTTCAGTAATAACATCTTTAAATGGAATATTTTTCAATAGTTTTTGTTTTATAAATTCTCCGGTTTCAGGCTTAGGAAAGGTGAGATATTCAAGATCATATATTCTACCTGCACGTTGATAAACAGTACTAAGTCTGTCTTTATCCAATACTACTTTTTCATATATTCTATCATGATACATCATCTGTCGCATTGCTTGTTCTTTTCGCCCTTTGATAAAATCAGGAAAAAAGGAACTATCTTCCAATCTTATATTATTCTCTGCTTCTAATGCCAGCATCTTTTCAGCAATAATGGAATTAAGTATAATCTTCTTATCAATATTACTGTTTTTTCTGCAATAATTGGGACGAATTGTATATTCTGCACGACGTATAAATTCTGCTTTGCCTATATCTTTTCCTGCAATTTTTACAACTGTATTATTTGTATCAATATTCTCCCGTTCACATGATGAAACAGATATCAATATTGATAAAAATAAAATTATTAACAGGGACGACTTCATAAAAAGTAAAAAATTTAACATAAAGGACTTAGTAAATCCGTTAACTAACGGACTACTGACGGGCACAAATTTATTGTATTTTAAAACTATAGTCTCTGCGATCTTTGCAGTCTCTGCGGTCTCTGCGGTCTCTGCTGTGCTGTGCGAAACATCGTGAAGCATGGCGTTAAAAAATTCTTTTTTCGATTTCATCAACAGGGACTTTTTTTTTTAAATTCGTTCATCTAATTCTTTTATTTTCCATTAGTAATTATCATTGCGAGAAACGTAAAGACATGATATACTCTATCACATCCTACATTTACTCGCAATGATATATTATTCACTTAAAATTAGTGCTAAGTATTTCTTATTTTAGCAACATCATTTTACGCATTTCAGTATGAACATTAGAACCATTTGAAATATTTATTTTATAAAAATAAATACCAGTTGGAACCATTTGTCCTGCCATATTCTTAGCATTCCAAATTGCACTATATTCACCTGTTCTATGAAATCCTGAAGCTAATGTCTGAATTTTTTGTCCCAGGATATTGTAAATTTCTAGACTTACTCTAGCATTTTCAGCTACATGATAATTAATTGTAGTAGTTGGATTGAATGGATTTGGATAATTTTGTTCCAATGCATACTGTCTTGGTACTTCAACATTATTACCATTATCAATAGCTACAATACCTGCTGTAGTATCAACTAATTCAATTGTTCCTAATTTAGCAGGACAGATCCAACTTGCATTTCCATTTGCATACCATGAATATTTTTTTCTGCGGATTTCACCGGCAGCATTCACAATATCATCATCGCCATCTACAACTTCAGCATTAAAACCGATTTTATGACCACTTTTTACAAGATCTGCAATATTAAGAGCTTCCCATGGAATAGAATATTCAACAACATAACCCATTTCATCTTCATTAACAACTACAGCAGATTGCATTCCGGCTGCAGTCCAGTAATCAGAAGCAAGTTTATTACGCCTCATATTCATACCCCAGCCTTGATTTGCATTATATAGAGTATCATTTCCTATATATTGTTGAATTTGAAAATCGTTTATACTATCATAAACGGTTTCGCCCCATGACCACATCCAGCCCATCCAGCCGGCAGCATAAG
>JAOZSG010000241.1 GCA_029939785.1 Fidelibacterota bacterium
AAGAGAGCAACCAAAAAAATAAGGTCAGCCATTTGTATATGATCGTAAATGTATAAATTTATCCAAAGAAGAAGTTGAAAAAAAAATAGCAAGTGGTGAATCTTATGTAATACGTCAAAAAATTCCTCTCGATGGTGTAGTAATAATCGATGATATTATCAGAGGTAAAATTAAAATTCCCTGTAGTCAGATTGATGATCAGGTTTTAATGAAATCAGATGGGTTTCCTACTTATCATTTAGCCAATGTTGTTGATGATCATTTTATGAAAATTTCACATATTATAAGAGGTGAAGAATGGCTGTTAAGCACACCAAAACATATTTTATTGTACGAAAGTTTTGGGTGGAAATTACCAATATTTGCACATCTGTCTTTATTATTAAATAGTGACAGAAGTAAATTATCAAAAAGACAGGGCGATGTCGCTGTAGAAGATTATAAAGAAAAAGGTTATTTACCGGAAGGATTAATTAACTTTTTAGCATTATTGGGCTGGAATCCCGGCAATGAGCAGGAAATATTTTCAATACAGGAATTGGTTGATCAGTTTTCTTTGGAAAAAGTTGGAAAATCCGGATCTATTTTTAATGTCGAAAAATTGGATTGGATGAATGGTCTTTATATTAGGGAATTGGATATTGATGAACTTTGGAATGAAAGTAAAAAATATCTACCGAAAAACTGGAAACGTTGTGATGAGGATACAAAAAAAATAATTTGGTTAATAAGAGAAAAAATAAACAAATTCACAGATATTCCTGAACATTTAACTATTTTTACAGAAGATTATAAAATATCAGATGATGCATCTGAATTTATTAATAATGAAGATAGTCAAAAAATATTTCATAGTTTTTATACTCATTTAAAAAATATTGAAAATCTTGATAGTAATATATTTATGACGATTATAAAAACTGTACAAAAAGAAACAGGAATAAAAGGCAAAAATCTGTGGATGACAATTCGAATTGCAATTACTGGTGAATTACATGGACCTCAAATAAATACTGTTGCCGAAATTTTAGGAAAAGAAATTTGTTTAAAACGAGTGACCGCATTAATTGACAAATAAAAGAGAAGAATATAAAATTAAATCTAATGCTAAAGTAAATTTGGCTTTAAGAATTACAGACAAACTTGATAATGGTTATCATACTTTAAGTACAATTTTTCAGGAAATAGACCTGCATGATACCATAATTTTTTCACCTTCAGAGAAATTTAACTTTTCTAGTGATGATAAGAGCCTGCCTATTGATTCAAGAAATCTTTGTGTTTCTGCTTATGAACTTATGAAAGCAAAAGCAGGAAAAATAAATGATTGGAGTATATATCTGGAAAAAGTTATTCCAATGGGAGCTGGATTAGGTGGTGGAAGTTCAAATGCGGCAACAGTTATCAAGTTTTTAAATGAAGTTTGGAACTTAGATTATTCTAATAAAAAATTAAAAGAAATTGGTCTCCAATTAGGTTGTGATGTTCCTTTTTATATTGAGGGGAAAACACAAGGAGCAACAGGAGTTGGAGAAAAGTTGGAGAAATTGGATTTTCCTTCAAATTATTGGATTTTATTGGTATGTCCATCGATACATATATCAACAGTTTGGGCATATAAAAATTTTTCCTTGACTAATAAGAAAAAAAATTATACATTTGGCAGCCTTATTGAAAATGAAGAAATTCAATGGCAGTTGTTTGAAAATCAATTTGAAACAATAGTGTTTCAATCATATCCAGAGATCAGAAATATAAAAGATATGCTTTCGAAAGAAGGTGCAAAATATTCTGGTCTGTCGGGAAGCGGATCGACTGTGATTGGAATCTTTAGCAAAGAACGAGAAGCTATTAAGGCTCAAAGTGTTTTTTCTAAATATCCCACATTTATTTCCCTTCCTGTAAGGTGATTGAATAATACACGGGGATCGTCCAATGGCAGGACTACGGTTTTTGGTGCCGTCGATCAAGGTTCGAATCCTTGTTCCCGTGCTTATTATTAATTGTAAAAATTAAACAAAAAAAATAACGAGAATTATGTACACAAAAGCAAGAGTGTTTTCAGGTCGGGCTAATCCAGAATTAGCTATCGAAATTAACGATATATTAGGTTATGTACCCGGTAATATTTCATTTAAAAATTTCAGTGATGGCGAAATTTGGCTGCGATATGAAAATAATATTCGTGGTGCTGATGTTTTTATTGTACAGCCCACTAATCCACCGGCAGAGAATATATTGGAACTGTTAATGATGATTGATGCGGCAAGGAGGGCTTCAGCAAAAAGAATCACGGCGGTTATACCCTATTACGGATATGCACGTCAGGACAGAAAAGATCAACCAAGAGTACCATTATCATCAAGGTTATTCATGGATATGATTGTTACTGCCGGTGTGGATAGGATTGTAACCATGGATTTACATTCTACTCAGATCCAGGGATTTGTCAATATTCCTTTTGATCATTTATATGCAAAACCTCTTTTTGTAAATAAAATAAAACATATAATAAAGGAAAAAGACTATAGTATTGTTGTGCCTGATGTTGGCGGAATAAAATTTGCCAGATCATATTCAAAAATATTGGAGTTACCTTTAACAATTATTGACAAGCGTCGTCCGAATCACAATGAGACTGAAGTAATGAATGTAATTGGAAACGGATATGTAAAAAATGCTCTAATCATAGATGACATGATTGATACAGGTGGTACAGTTGTCCAGGCTGCAAAATTAATGAAATCTAAAGGTTGTGAATATGTCACTGTTATTGCTACTCACGGTTTATTTTCCGGTCCATGTATTGACAGGTTTAAAGAAGATTCAATAGATAAGATACTGGTAACAAACAGCATTCATATTCCTGAAGAAAAAAGAATAGATAAGATAGAAATTGTATCTGCAGCTCCTTTGCTTGCAGAAGCAATTAATAGAATTCATAACGAAGAATCAATAAGTAAATTATTTGAAATATAAGAATAAAGGAGATTCTCTATGGCAATTTTAAAAGTAGCTTCCGAGTTACGAGAAGGAATGAAAAGAAGTGATACAAGAGCACTTAGAAAAGAAGAAAGAGTGCCGGCTGTTTACTATTTTCACAAAACAAAACCAATTGCATTATCAATTACATTAAATGATTTAAAAAATATCTTTAAATCCGGGTCACATGTTTTTGATATTGAATTAGGTAACAAACATCACAAATGTATTATCAAGGCAATTCAGTACCATCCGGTAAGTGACGAAATTCTACACATTGATTTTATGGGTGTTACAGAAAAAGAACGAATTGAAACCAAGATTTCTATTTCTACTTCAGGTATTCCAGTTGGAGTCAGAATTGATGGTGGTGTACTTAGTCAGAGTATTTGGGAACTAAGAATTAAATGTAAAATTTCTGAAATACCTCAGGATTATGTAATTGATGTAACAGAATTACACCTTAATGAATCAATAGCGATAAAAGATATTGAAATTCCTAATGTTGAACTTTTAGATAAACCAACAACATCTATTGTTTCTGTTGTTAAGGCTACCGGTGCTTCATCTACAGAAGAAGAAGAAGCAGTAGAAACTGATGAATCAGAAGAAACAACTGAAGAATAATCAATAAATAATGGAATTACAAAATACCAAAATGAAAATGATAGTAGGATTAGGAAATCCAGGCTCTCAATATGAAAATACCAGACATAACTTTGGGTTTATGGTACTTGATAGGATTGCAGAAGATTGGAAATTTGATATTACTACAAAAAAAGGTTCATATATATATGGTGTTTTGGATAACAATAATTCAATAGAAACAAAATCGGCCGTTGTTTTTTGTAAACCAGTATGTTTTATGAATAATAGTGGTATTGCTGTTCGTCAGGGGATGAAATATTTTGAAAGAGATATTCAGGACCTTATGATTATTTATGATGATATTGATCTTCCTCTAGGAAAAGTTCGTATAAGAAATAACGGTTCTGCTGGCGGACATAGAGGAATTCAATCTATTATAGAAAAAATTAGCAATAAAAATTTTACCCGATTGAAACTTGGTATAGGACCACAGCCAAAAGGGACTCCGGCTGAAGATTTTGTTTTGGAAGATTTTAACAAAGATAAAAATATTCTCAAAAATGAAGTTATTGAAAAATCTGTTTCTATTGTTAAAGATTTTATAAATAATATTGAGATTACAGATTTAATGCAAAAATATAATGGCAATGCATTAAGTATTGTAGAAAATGAACATATAACAACACAAAAACATCTTGATTCAAAAAAAGTTTATAAAATTAATTATGAATAAATGTAAATTAAAATAAGGAGTTAAACTCGTGAGGTATTACGAAAATTTATTTATTTTAGAACCACGTTTAGAAGGTGACAGGTTTACTGCCCTTTTAGATAGTATAAAAAAGGAATTAGTGAACTTAGGTGGTACTGTTCTTAAAGTTGATGAATGGGGTAAAAAAAGATTATCCTATCCAATTAATCATCAGAAATATGGTAATTATATTCTTATGAATTTTGAAACAGAAGATAGTGATTTTCTTAAAGAATATAAAGAATGGATGAAAATTAACGAGGATGTCCTCGCCAATATGATTGTTCGTTTAGATGGTAAACCTAATTTAGATGAAAAATTTGACGTAGAAGATTAATACTCTTCTATACTTTAAATAAATGAAAGGTGAATTATGGGAATGTTAGATAGAAAAAAAGTCTGTAAATTTTGTGAAAGCAAAGAACAACAGATTGACTATAAAAACTATAAAATGCTCAGAAGGTTCATAACTGAACAGGGAAAAATCATCCCAAGAAGAATAACAGGCACATGCTCAAAGCATCAGAAAAGATTAACAACAGCTATTAAAAGAGCCCGAAATATTGCTTTGTTGCCATATTCTAATAATATAGTACAATAATAAAATTTTTTGATAAAGATTGGAGGTCAAAAGTGCGTATAATACTTTTACGTGATTTTGAAAATTTAGGAAATGCAGGCGAACAGATGGAAGTTAAACGTGGTTTCGCCAGAAATTATTTGATCCCGCAGGGAATTGCTTTGTTGGCAAATAAAAATAATATGAAAAAATTTGAAGAAATCGCAAGATTGAAAAAAAATAAAATTGATCGTGCTCTGAAAAACTCAGAAAATTTAGCTAATAAATTAAAAGCACTTTCTTTGACAGTACCGGTAAAAGTTGGTGAAGAAGACAGAGTTTTTGGTTCTGTAACAAGCCAGGTCATTGCTGATCAATTAGCTGAAAAAGGCTATGAAATCGACAAAAGGCAAATTCAATTGGAAGAACCAATTAAAGCACTTGGTATTTATGATATTCCTGTAAGATTACATGCAGAAATTACTGCTTCTGTAAAATTATGGGTTATTAAAGAATAATAGATTAAAAACTAACAGCGGAGGTTGCAATAATGCGT
>JAOZSG010000242.1 GCA_029939785.1 Fidelibacterota bacterium
GAACTCCCGTAGATACTGGGGCAATGTCACAATATCCTTTCCACCAGGCTGATCCCTAAAATCTGGTTTATTGGTATATAGGTTTGTGGTTTCGGGTCTTAGTCCGGTCAATAGTGAAGTACGTGACGGATTGCATGCCGGTGCCACACAATAGGCATTATTGAACAACATCCCGCTTTTTGCGAGAGCATCAATATTAGGGGTTTTAGCTTTGTTTTCCATAACACCCACCCAGTTATTCATATCGTCAACGGCGATCATCAGAATATTGGGCTTTTTTTTGGGTGGAGACTGTTTGGATGCCATCGCACTCAAGTACTTAGGCATAATAGTAACTCCTGCGATGACCGAACTCTTTTTCAAAAACTCTCTTCTATTTATTGACATTTTCTACTCCTTTAACCAAATTTCTACCACTCTAATATATTTCCAAAAGTGTCACAAAAATATTCATCCTTTGGGAATGTATTATCTCTAAGACCTAAAGCATTAATTTCAAAATCACGAATCATTTTACATAACGTATGCATTTGTCTATGCTCTCGCATACATTTGTCAATTACATTATCTGTCACACTCATATGAGGCATACATAAAGAAACCCCTAATTTTTTGTGTTCATCCAAAATCTCATTGTTGCGTTTTGTGTCAAAACCATTTTTCAGGATATTTGGATTATTTTCAAACCATGGTGTAGCAATAATTTTCGCTTTAATCCCCGTTCGGTCCTGAACATCCATAATACCTTCATATAATACAATATTGTCAACATTACCTAAAACAGTATCCACACCATTATTAAAAAACACTTCTAAAATATCTGCAATGCTTTTTCTGTTATGATTACGTTCTTTTATCAAACTATCTTTAGCCATAGTCTGATGACTAAACCCTAACAACCAATTAGTACCGATAATCATTCTTGAAAATGATTCTGTGCCTACTTGTGTACGTGGGAATTTATTTTGATCAGACATAATTATTCGTCTTTTGATTTTATTATTTCTTTATACCACAAAGCTGAATCCTTTAAGGTTCTTTTCTGTGTTTTATAATCTATATGGATCAAACCAAATCGTTGGCCAAATCCTTCACTCCATTCAAAATTATCCATAATTGACCATTGCATATATCCCATTAAAGGAACACCGTCTTGTCCTGCTTTGGAAAATTCTTCCAGATAACGTCTCAAAAAATCTATTCTTTCATGATCATGTACTTTTCCATCAAGTGCAACCCAATCAGCAGATGACATTCCATTTTCTGTCACCAGAATCGGAGATTTATATCTTTCGTATAAAAATTTTGAGCCCCAATATAATCCTTTTGGTCTAACAGGCCAGTCAAAGTTTGTATAACCTTCATCTTCTTTTGATTCTGCTTCTATTGGATTGCCTTGTTCATCCGCTTTGATCATAAAGCCGGAATAGTAATTTAAACCTAAAAAATCTATTGGCTGTGATATTATTTTCATTTCTTCATCATTAATTTTTGGTAAATCATCACCAAAATAATCCAATGTCTGAGGATCATATTTTCCTAAGAAAATAGGGTCAAGATACAGAGTATTACTGAATACAGGATGATACCCACAGGCATTTGGTACATCAAACATAGATTTCCTCGCAGCAGCAACATTAGCAGGAGAATCATCTTCAGGAAAGTTTATTGCACCACAATGAGCAAAACCAATTTTTGCATCTTTCTGAAGAACAGAACGCAAATCAGATGTACCTTTACCATGAGCAAGAAGCAAATTTTTTATCATTCGTAAACATTCAAAAGTACTGTTTTTTTCACCTGGTGCATGAACTGCCTCAAGATAACCTAATCTAACAAACATTGCCATTTCATTGAATGTCATCCAGTTTTTAACTCTGTCCCCAAGTTTTGTGCCTACTACACTTGCATATTCAGCGAACCAATCAGCCGAATCAGGATTTTTCCATCCCCCTTTTTCATAAAGACATAAAGGTAGATCCCAATGAAATAAAGTTAAGAAAGGCTCAATATCATTTGTTAATAATTCATCAACCAATCTGTCGTAAAAATCCAGTCCTTTTTCATTAATTGCACCTGTGCCATTTGGTAAAATACGAGGCCATGATGTTGAAAAACGATAAGCCTGAAGATCAATCTGTTTCATTAACTGTACATCTTCTTTATACCGATGATAATGATCACATGCAATATCACCATTGTGACCTTTTTTGATAGTTCCTTCACGCATACAATAAGTATCCCAGATGGACAGTGATTTTCCATCCTCTTTTATTGCTCCTTCAATTTGATATGAAGCAGAGGCTGCTCCAAAGATAAAATCTTTTGAAAATTTCATTTTATTCTCTTCTTTCCTTTTTTAAACAGGATTTACAGGATTGTTTTAAATTAGTCATTTTTATATGTCGGATTTATTGTTGGCTCAATGGCATTTACACTTTTCTTCCAGTCTTTTAATAACTTTTTCATTTTGCCCGCTTTATCCGGAAAATCATCGATTAAATTATTCTTTTCTGCTATATCATTTTTTAAATTATATAACTCATATTTATCA
The DNA here is from genome assembly GCA_029939785.1 of Fidelibacterota bacterium. Taxonomy (GTDB): domain Bacteria; phylum Fidelibacterota; class UBA2242; order UBA2242; family JAFGTP01; genus JAOZSG01. The sequence goes on from JAOZSG010000242.1 coordinate 2,555, forward strand.
TGCTCCATGAAATGTATTAATTTCCAATCTCCCTCTCTTACTGCCGTAACAGGCTCGATGTGTGGAATCCATAAACTATAATGCGGATGAAACCAAAACAATGCTTCACGTTCAATATCCCTGCTACCTTTTAAAAGCGGAGTTATATCTTTTCCGTCTAAATGTTGCTCCGGACGCTGGGAACAGCCGGCAATAGTTAATAATGTGGGATAAAAATCAGTACTGATTACAGGAGTACTACAAACTGAATTTGGTTTTGTAACACCGGGCCATTTAAATATCAGAGGTTCTCTGATCCCGCCTTCATATACTTGTCCTTTTTTTCCTCTCAATGGAGTATTATTATAACAACCTCCATTATCAGACATAAAAATTATAACCGTATTATCTGAAAGATTTAATTCATCTAATCGATTAAGAACTTTACCCACATTAGTATCCAAAGTCTCAATCATTCCGGCATAAGCAGCGTTTGTATCATCACGATCCATTTCCTTCTGACTATACTTGTCAATAAGTTCCTCTTTTGCCTGAATGGGATAGTGAACCGAATAAAATGGAAAATAGAGAAAAAATGGTTTTTCTTTATTTTTTTCAATAAATCCGATTGCTTCCTCTGCAAGTACATCTGTTAAATGATCCCCTTCTTTTCCACTGTTTAGATTTGGAAATGCATCCGGAACTACTTCTCCAGTTTTATAGTCATGATCAAATGGATAAAAATAACATGGTGGCTGGCCCCGATGCCAACCACCAATATTCACATCAAATCCCTGATCAGTTGGCAAAAATCCCTTTCCACCGAGATGCCATTTCCCAATACTACCTGTTACATATCCGGCTTCTTTAAGTGCTTCTGCGACCGTAAATTCTTCTAAGGGAAGTTCTTTTGTTACTTCGGGCTCCAAAAATTTTTTATCTTTAACAATAAATTCATCATCTAAAATAGCATTCGTAATATGCAATCTGGCCGGATATTTTCCAGTCATAATACTTGCCCTTGTTGGCGAGCAAACCGGACCCGCTGCATAAGCCTGCGAAAACTGCATTCCTTCTGATGCTAATTTATCAATATTCGGTGTTTCATAAAATTTTGTTCCGTTAAAACCAACATCATTCCACCCAAGATCATCAGCCAAAAAAAAGACAATGTTGGGTTTTGCCTGTACGGAATCTTTACCGAATAATCTTCCGGTAAAACTTAAACCGGCTAAACCAAGAGTGCTGTTTAATAAAAATTTCCTTCGTGTAATCATTTTATATTTCCTTTCTTTATTTTTCCATTAAGATGGACTATTATAAAATTTCAGACTTAATATAATTCTTTCTCAATTGCATATATACTGTCGATCATATCTTGTTTATAAGTTTTATAATACCTTTTCTTCTCTTTTACAACTTCAGGATCTTCCGGGAATTGACCTTTATCGCCGGTATCCGCGATCCAATCATCCAGTATTTTACGAAATTTTTGTAATACAGTATGACTTTCTTGTTTTTCAGCAAGATTATTTAATTCATGTGGGTCATTTATCAAGTCATAAAGTTCTTCAACTGGTTTTTGAGGGGCCATGAATAGTGCTTGCTCAGGTGTTAATTGATTTTTTTTATGAAGCCGATGCATAAGCCTCATTACAGGATTATATGCATCTACGTATCGGCTATATTGGGTGTAAGGCTTTTCAGGATGATAATTTCGAATATATTTATGCTGATGAGTTCTGACACATCGTATCCGATCGACACACTCACCGATTCTATCACGAGCAGCGATAATATGTTCACGCTGTGTTTTATGAGAACCGAGGAATATACTGCCTTCAAAATGATCGGGCGGAGTAAAACCGACTGCATTTAAACAGGTTGGGGCAAAATCAATGGCACTGATTAGTTCATCATTTATTGAACCTGGTTTAAGTTTATCTGGCCAACGGATGATCAAGGGAATTTTAATTCCGCCGTCATACAGCCATCCCTTGCCGCGAACATGGCCGCGTCCATGATCTCCAAAGAAAAACACAATCGTATTATCTTCCAGACCATCCTTTTTCAATCTGTCTAAAACCTTGCCGACTTTCTTATCCAGTATTTCAATTGCTGATAGATATTCAGCCCAATCTTTTCTGGTAACAGGATGATCAGGATAATATGGAGGCAAATCGACCAAATCAGGATCCACAGTCAATTTATCCGGCTTATCCCCAATCATACGATGAACTTCTCTAAAATTAACCTGAGCAAAAAACGGCTGACCATCTTTGCGTTGCCGCCAATCTGTTCCATCAAACGCTTTATTTTTTGGAGAAAAGTTCCAATCTGTTTTACCGGGCTTATCAAAACGTAAACCACTGCAATTACTGGTAAAATATCCTGCCTGATGAAAATATTCGGTTATCAGTTGACATGGCTCCGGTGTCATATAGTTATCAAAAAGATGACTGCGATGTTGATGTGCACCAATAGAGGTTTGATACATACCTGTCATAAAAGCGGAACGTGATGCTGAGCATACCGAGGCTGTTGTAAACGCATTTTTAAACAATACACCTTCGCTTGCAAAACGATCTAAATTAGGTGTCTTCACATATTTTGTTCCATAACAACCAATGTCCGGACTAAGATCTTCTGCAATTAACCAAAGTATGTTATACTTCTTATTTTTTGAACAATTCAATATAAAGTTGCCTGATAAAAATAGTGCAATTGAAGTCACACCTGTATTTTTCAGAAATTGTCGTCTTGTGTTATTCATATTAGCCTCTTTAATTTTTAATTAAATACAAAGCCTATCATTTTTCATCCAACAGTTTTTTAAAAATCGATTCATCAACCTGAAATATGGTT
>JAOZSG010000243.1 GCA_029939785.1 Fidelibacterota bacterium
AAAGGATCTTCCTTGTCTCCGGGAATTGGCTTATCATTTCTCCGAAAAGTTCCATTCCAGGATTCTTTTGTTTCTTTAAGTTTATTTTTTTTAGATATATATTTATAAGAAGTCTTTGGAAAAAATGGTAAAGGCTGCTGATGTGATTCTTTATAAAAATCAATAATTTTGTTTAATTCTGATTCTGCGTTATTGATTGGTAACACAGGGAAATGTATTGCTTTTTTATCTTTTATAATAATATATGATTCAGGTTGATTCATACAGAGAGAGGCAATCAAATGATATACCCAGCTTTTTAAAGCAACTTTTCCATTAAAATATTTAAGTTCAGAATATTTAATGTGTAAAATTTTATTATAATAAATTTGTGGTATCTGTCCGAAAATTCTAATATTGTTAAATTCAAAATCTACTGTTTTAGATTCGCAGTTTTTTAATATATTCTTCAGGTTTTCATTATTGCAGAATTCAATTTGTTCATTAAGGAAAGTATTTATATCCTTTTCTAATTTGTTAAAAACTTCCTTTCCTGATAAACCTATTGGTAACAAATCTTTTGCTTTTAAAATATCATAGTTATTATCGTTTTCAGAATGTTCAATCAGATATTGATTTATAGAGTATTTTTCCAGATTATCTATCTCAAAAATCTCGGCATCATTAATTTCTGTTTCATAGTTTTTAATTCGAGCTCTCAATACTTTCTCCGTAAAAAAACGTGCGGGATTTTCAAGACTTTTTATCAAATCATCAATATATATTTCTGTAATTTTTGGAGCATTACAAATCATCTTTTCAGAATCATGAAATTGATAAATTTTATTTGTTTGCTGAGATTGATAATTATGTCGTGAATAACAAAAAAATGAAGAAAATTCAGGATTAAAATATATTGGATTATGTCCTTGAAGTTTGTGTTTGAAATAGATTTTGTTAATAATTTCTGGTGAATACATTTTTTTTAGATAATCCATTAACTCACAAACGGTAGATGCCGGCTCTGAGACTTCATTGGTACGAATATCCTGTCCTGTATAACTGATGATAAGATAATCACGAGCAGAAATTAATGCTTCTAAAAACAGATATTGATCTTCCTCTCTTTTTACCCTGTCACCAATTCGTTTTTCATTACTTAAAATATTAAAGGAGTTTAAATGTTCACTTCGAGGAAAAGCATTATCATTCATTCCAATGAGACAAATTACTTTTGAAGGAATGTTACGTAATGTCTGTAAAGTGGAAATCGTAATTCCACCTCTAAAATATCGACTTGTTTGAAATTCATCTTTTAACGATTCCGCAAAATATTGATGTAAAATATCAATTGAAATATTTCCTGTATCTATTGATTTTGTTGTTTCTGCTAACTGATTAATCTTTTCCCTTAAAAGTATTAAATCATTTTGATATTCATCGAAATCAAAAAATAAATTATCAATTAAATTATGTAATTGTTTTTGCCATTCTGTGATACTCATAGGTTTTTGAAATTTCCTGTAAATATTTTTAAGAAAATTAATAAAAAAGGATAATTTTCCTAAAATTAAATTATTATGACCTTCAAATTGATCATAAGGAAGATGTCCGTAATGTAGTTTTGGATATTCGTCATCTTTGATACAAAATCCAAGAAACATACGATTCAAACCTTTTTCCCATGAGTTTTCATCAAAATTAATTAATCCGAAATCTTTTTCTCGTTGTTGACCATTAATTCCCCAACAGATTTTAGTATCTGCTATCCATTTCCTGCAAAGTTCAATATCTTCTTCATTTAGTCTTAATTTTTTAAAAATTACTTCCTTTTCAAGCAAACTTAGAACATAAGAAGATTCAAATCTTGTTTTATGAATATTTAATAATTGGAGAAAAATATCATCAATTGGTGTAGAAAAACTAATAGAATTATCTGTTATTGTATAGGGAATATGAGATAAGGTATTATTGGCAGATATATCTTTTCTTTCAAAAACTGATTTAATATAAGGTGAATATTCAGTAATATCAGGCATCATTACAGTAATATCAGATGGATTGATATTTTTCTTATCTATCAGATGTAAAATATTATTACGCAATACTTCAACTTCACGCATTTTAGAATGACAGTTATGAATTTGAATTGTACTAATAGATTCGTCAGAAATTTTTGATTTTTTCATAATGTTATTATATTGAAGGCTATCCTGAAATTCAGATAAAAGATTAGTCACAGATTTTTCTGATAAATGTGTTTGAATTTCAGCCCCGTTTTTTTTCAATAATTTGATAAATTCATTTCCTGCATTACCTAAAGTATTTACAAAGGGGTTCTTATTTTTACCAAAATTTTTCGGAAAAATACAATAAATATTTACATCAATAAATTTTGATAAATGATGAAAAAACTCAATAAAAATCGGAGGCATAGAAAAGATTCCAACAATCGAAATTCTTTTTAAACTTTCCAGATAATTACATTTATCAATTTTTTGAAATTCATTAAATCCAATAGTTCTGTTTTTTTTGTTTGACGATAATTGATTCCAAATCGATTCCTGCCATTTATAATTAGACAAGTTTTTTAGATTATTTGATATTTCTTCGGGTCTGTAAATTTGATATTGGTCAAAGCAACTGGCAATTTTAGTTGCTAACTGATATTTTTTTAATTCATGAATATCATTGTCCAAATATCTTTTCAGATCCGGGTATTTTTCTTTTTCGTTATCTAATAATTGCCAAATATTCCATGTCATTAGGTTTGGATGAAAATATTCTTTATCAGGAGGAATATCAAGACATTTTTCCAAAGTTTCATTTATAAAGCCATTTATAAAAGGGAAATCAATGTTACAGCAAATTTCATTGTGTTTTGCGATAAATTGTTTCAGATAAACAGCCATACCCTGATTTTGTACAATTATAATTTCTGATTGAAAAGGATCAGACAAAGGCTGAGTTTTAATATTGTCAATCAGATTATCACGAATTAATGATTCTAAATTATTACTGTTGATTAATGTAAAAGCCATTTATTCTCCGGGTTACATCTTCTCTCTCTATCATCCTGAGCCTGTCGAAGGGTGTTCGAAGCTCTGCCCAAATGATTTTAATTTTCAGAATTTTAGTACTCCGATGCACATTTCGACGGGCTCAATGTGACAGAGCTTTTATTTTTTTATTAAAGTTTTAACATTACCACATACGAGTAACGAGTACAAGGTCATTAATTGTCATTAAATACAGCATTATCATCACTCCAACTCTCCAATAATTCAACAACCCACTTACATTTAATTCACTAACTCTTCTAAACCAAAAACCAGTTCCCAGACCGTATATTTTTATAAATTTCATCAAAAGTTATCCTTTTTAAAGATTTGGGTAAAAAGTTAATGAAATTGATATAAAATCCCAATAAATTGACGAATTAAAAAAAAGGTGAGATATGAATATAAAAGGTAAAGAATTAATATGGGGAAAAGGGAACACATTTAAAAAACTTATCCTAAAATTAAATGATAAAAAAATTGGACAATGGGAAAGACAAAATATAATTAAAAGTTCCGGTTTAGGCGAAATTAATAATGAAAATATCACCTTGACATCAGAAGGTTTAATAAACCTGAGTTTTACTATTGAAAATCAGAAAACTCAAAAAACTGGGAAAATTGATTTGAAATGGATTGGATCGGATAATGGAAAAATTACGTTTGAAAAAGATAGAAAATATACTTACAAAAATGTTGATATATTCAGGGGTCAATTTTCATGGTTTGATGAAGACAAGAATGAAATAATTTCATTTAAACCTTCTAATTTGCTTTTTAATCAGGGTAAAATTGGTATCTCTGAAAAAATTAAAAATCAATCTGATATTAATTCGCTTATTATTTCAGGATTACATTTTTTAGTATTAATCAATTTTTGGTACATTGCTACTATTTTAGCAATTATTATAACTTTGACAAGATAATAAAATATATTTATCTGAGCCTAACAAAGGAGATAAAATGAAGAGATTAACTTTTTTTCTTATAGCTCTGTTATTCGTTTGCTGTGCATCAAAGAATGAACCTTTACCTAAGGATCTTACATTTGATTCAGCAGTAAAACTTGCGAAAGAACAGAATAAATTGGTATTAGTTGACTTTTACTCGCCTACTTGAGGGCCCTGTGTAAAATTAGACCAGTTGGTCTTTACAGACACAGAATGTGTAAAATATTTTGAAGAAAACTTCATCTTTTACAAACTTATTAATGGAGAGGGTGAATTAGACGAACTTAGAAAAAAATGGAAAATTCCCGGATTCCCAACTATAATGATGTTTGATGCAAATGGTGAAGAAATCGATAGAATGATCGGTTTTGATGACAACAAAGATAATTTTATGAATACTATCAAAAATTGGGCAGCAGGTAAATTGACACTCAAGTCGTTACTGGTTCAATATGAAAAAAATCCAAAGTATATTTACTTAATTCATCAACTTGCTTCAAAATATATTCGTCGGCACGAAACTGATAAAGCTATGGAATATTATAATATCATATTGGAAAAGGATCCTAAGGATGAAGCAGGATTTCATGAAGAAAGTTATTTTTATAAATCGAAACAAACTTTATGGAATGATAAAAATTCAAAACCATTGGAAAAAATCCTATCCAAAACTTCCAATAAAAAATTTATCGTAGAAGGATACAATAATTTATTAAATTTTCATTATGGTAATAAAGATCCGGAGGAAAAATTTTCATTATTTAATGATGCCATAAAAAAGATGCCTGAAAACACTGATTTTATGAATCAGTATGCCTGGTATATTTTTACGAAAAAAGTCGAATCAAAATATGATGAAGCAATCAAAATTACGCAAGATGCAATAGCAATTGATTCTAAAGATGATAATCTTTTTGATACACTTGCTCATCTTTATTTTGTTAGTGGCAACAAAGAAAAAGCAATTAATACAATCGAAAAAGCAATTGTGATGAATCCGGAGTCAAAATATTATAAGGAAGAATTGGCAAAGTTTAAACAATAAATTTTTTGTTCTGAAGGATGGCAATATATATTGTGAGATTATATTGAAAGAAAGATACAATGGTACATACACAGATGTTGTCGGTAAGCTAAATAAATTACATATCGACATTACATTGCAACTTTGAAAATAAAAATATGAATAAGATAAAAATATCCATACGTTTTTTTGACGACCGTGAAGTGCGTGCTCTTTGGGATGAAGAAAACGCCAAGTGGTGGTTTTCTGTGTTAGATATTGTTGCTGTGCTTACTGACCAAAACGATTATACAAAAACTCGCAACTACTGGAAATATCTTAAAGCCAAGTTGAAGAAAGAAAATAGCCAAGTGGTTAGTGCTACTACCCAGT
>JAOZSG010000244.1 GCA_029939785.1 Fidelibacterota bacterium
CATCATTTGCAGGTAGATCTAAATCCTTATCTTCCGGTCCTAAATTCGAGAAGAAAAATAATTTACGCGTTTTTCTTTTTCGTAATAACGTTTTTGATAAGTTACTTGTAATAGTATAGATCCATGTTGAAAATTTTGCGATTTCCCTATATGCATGACGATTTTGATAAACCTTTAAAAATGTATCCTGAACTAAATCTTCAGATTCTCGTTGATCACCAATATATCTATAAGCAAAATTAATAAGCCTGTCTCTGTATCGTAAAACAATTTCCTCAAAAGCACTTTCATCACCTGATTGAAATCGTTTTATTAATTCTTCATCTGTTAATTTGTATTTTAATTTTGTTTCCATAATCACGCGTTTATTAGTTCATATAATGGTATTAAAAGATTCTCTGTTGAAATAGAAGTCGATTTTGATTTGAGATCAACTTCCCTTAATTTTCTAAATATTAATCCAAAATTCGCTGCTTTATAGTTTCTATATCCTGTTGAAATTTGGTTTTTTTTCCACTGTACTCTAAATAAATCATTCAAATCTCCTGCAAGACTCCCAAATACATCATAAAAAAAACTATGTAGCGATATTATAAAAAAAGGCGACTTTACACCAGTATGGATTAATGACATACAAATATCAATAGCCTGATAAAATTTTTTGTTCCCGATTGCATCAATAAAATTAAGCATTGTAAATTTTTTTTCACCACCAACAATAAATTTTATATCGTTTATTGTAATTTTTTTTCTATCACCTATATTAATTCTCACTTTTTCCAACTCGGCAAAAGTATGAGACAACGTATCATTTGTAATTGTCACCAATAAATCAAGAGCATTGTTTTCAATTTCATAACCAATTCTATTTACGTGTTGTTTTATAAAAGATGCATAATACTTTGGGAAAGGTTTCCATAATTTAATTGACTTTACTTTGGCCTCAATTTTTTTTACTAATTGTGTTTTGATATTATCAGCTGTAAAAATTAACACTATATTTTCGATATCAGGCGAATCCAAATATCTCAAAATATTTTTATGATATTTCCTTGATAATTTATTAATATTATGAAATACAATTACTTTTTCAGAAGAAAAAAGTCCATAAGTTATCAATGAATCCAAAAAATCAGTTTCTTTATTATCTCCACCATAAAAAACATTTCTTGTTACATTTTTTTTGGTTTTATAAATTGCTGAAATTAATGTTTCTTTCATAAAAAAATCATTACCTGTAAAAAGATAAACAGGCTGGATTTTTCCTGCTTCTATTAAGTCTTGTTCTTTAAAAAATTCACTCACAAAAAACCACCTAATTTATCTTAACCAGAATAATACAATTATTCCCAAACACACACAGTATGGTGCAAACCAACTAAATTTGCCAGTTTGAATTACTTTCAATAAAAATTTTATCGCTACATATCCAACGATAAATGAAAAAAACATTCCGGCAAAAAGAACCCCAAAATTATAAAAACTTAAACCATCAAGAACAAAATCATTTAATTCCAATACAGCAGCTCCTAAAATAGCCGGAATAGATAAAAGAAATGAAAACCTGGCTGCTTCGTCTCGTGAAATCCCTAAAAATAGAGAAGTGCTAATTGTCATCCCCGATCTTGAAATTCCGGGCAAGATTGCAAAAGCCTGAGTAATTCCAATTATTATTGCCTGAAACATATTGGGATTTCCTTGCTTTACTTTGATAAATCTTGTTAAAAATAAAATCAAACCAGTAAAGATCAAAGTAAATCCTACTATACTTATATTATGAAAAATACTTTCTAAAAAGTCTTTGAAAAAAAGTCCTACAATAATTGCCGGAATTGTTCCAATTATTATTAAAATACTAAATCGGAAATGATAATCACTCTTATAGCTTTCGACAATATTCCCTTTAAAAATTCCTGTAAAAAAACTCTTTATCATATTGATTAAATCTGAATAAAACACGACTAATATACTGAGCAAAGTCCCAATATGTACTACTATTTCAAAAGCTACACTCTTTGATGAGATACCAAATAAATTTTGAAATATAACAAGATGTCCGGAACTACTTACAGGTAAAAATTCTGTTAATCCTTGGACTATTCCCAAAATAATTGATTCAAAAAAATTCATTTTATAACATTCCTCTTATATATTTAAAATTCAAAAAAAATTATCCCTACCGTTATTGTAAGCAGGTAGGGTTTTGGTTGTTGATATTTTTATATTATAAATTAGTTAGGTAGCAATTTTAATAGAGTATAGAGATTCTCCTTTAAAAAATCAAATAAAATTTTATTCTTTATGATATAAATCACAAAATTAAGATTCCCATGTATTTAATAATTCCAAAATATCATTAAGACCATGTTTCAATTTTGTCATTGTTTCACTATACTTTTCTTTTTCAGATTTTTTAGAAGTATTTTCCTGATTTTCATTTTGTTCAAATTTTATTAGTTCTTCTTTTTTAATATCCTTTAGTTTTTGTTTTGCTCCCTCAATAGTAAACTTTTTCTTATATAATAAATTTTTTATAAACTTAACTAAAAGAATATCCTTTTCTCTATATACTCTGTTACCCGCTCTATTTTTAGAAGGAGATAATATGGAAAATTCACTTTCCCAATATCTTAAAACATGAGGTTTTATATCTACTATTTTAGCAACTTCCCCTATTGAATAATATAATTTCTTTATCATTGTGTTTATTTTCAAATTTATTAATTTTAACGTTCAAGTATAATTAGCTATTTCCTGAAAATCAAGTTTTTTTTATCTGACAGCGTTTACGGCAATAGTTGCATTCGCAAAAAAACTTATTACATTTTGTTTTAATACTTCATTTCTTAGTTTTTTGTAATCTCCTGAAATCTTATTTTCAACAGTTTTTACTGTATCAATCATATATACAGATAATCGTGGAATTTCAAATGCAAGATTTCTACTTGTAAGTAACCTGAAAGGATAAAATCCACAACATCCTTTATAATTATATTTACTTGTGGTGTTTAATATTTTACGATCGACTTTACCAAAAGGAGATGCAAACCATGAAATATTAATATTTAAACGATTTTCTAAAATATTTTTTGATTCTCCAATTTCCCAGTCAAGTTCATCCTGACTTAATGTTTTTAGTGATTTGTGTGTATTCCCGTGTGATCCTATTTCCCATCCTGAGTTTGATAAAATTGCTATTTCTTCCTCTCCCAAATGATCAAAATGAATCCAACCTAAATTTGCATCCCAATCATTACTCTTTCCAATTGCAGACGTAATAATAAATACTGTTGCTTTTGCATTTAATTCTTCTAAGATTGGAAAAGCATATTCATACACATTGAGATAACCATCATCAAAAGTAATTGCTAATGCGTAAGGATCATCCAAATATTCAAAATAAAGTTCAGAAAGAGTTACAAATTTATACCCTTTCTGAACTAAGTTTTCAATCTGATTTCGAAATGCAACAGGGTTAACAACTGTAATTCCAATTTCCTTTTTAATATCTACTTTATGATAGGAAATAATCCTGTTTGCAGTGACTGGTTTAGAAAGAATAAGTAACCTCCATTATAAAGGTGTATAATTATGTTTTTTATAAAATTTTTCTGTAAAATTTGCAATAGCTTCATAAGATTTTATTAGAATATCTTCCTGAGGGAGAAATACAATCCGAAAATGTCCTGTTCCGGGTCTTTGACCAAAACCACTTCCAAAAACAACCAATACACCAGTTTCTTCAAGCAATTCCAAAACATACTCTTCATCCCCAACTCCATCAGGCAATTGTATTTTTGGGAATGCATAAAAAGCACCACCGGGTTTAACACAACTTATTCCGGGAATTTCATTCAACATTTTATATGTAAGATCTCTACGTATTGTAATTTTATCCAATACTTCTGCAAAATGTTCAGTTGTTTCGTTTAGTGCAGGAGCGATCATATATTGTTGTGGATGTGGTGCACATAATCTTGCTCGTAATAATTTATTAATGGCTTCCCTATATTCTGCCATATTTCCACTAGGATCAGAAAAAATAGCCCACCCAACTCTCCAGCCTGGCATTATATAATTTTTGCTCAATCCACCAAAAGTAATTACAGGAACGTCTTCCGACAGAGATGCAATAGATATATGTTTATTACCATCCATCAAAAGTTTATCATAAATTTCATCAGCAAAAACAACAAGATTATGTTTTTTTGCGAATTTCAAAATATTACGGATACTCTCTTCGTTATAATTGGCACCTGTTGGATTATTGGGATTAATTACTACAATTGCTTTTGTTCTGTTATCAACTCGTTTTTCAAGTTCATCAAGATCTATCTGCCAACCTTTTTCCTCGTTGAGGTAATATGGATTTAACTCACCATGATAAACAGGAATCTGACCACTATAAAGTGGATAACCCGGTGAAGGTGTCATAATATTATCACCTGGATTCACCAGTGCTGAAATCGCAATTGTTATTGCTTCTGAAGCACCGCTGGTTATAGCAACATCACCAGGTTTAACATTTTTTATATTTTTCTTTTCAACTGCATCTTTTGCAATTGCTTCTCTGGCTTCTAAAATCCCCATAGAGTCGCAATATGTAGATACATTTATATCTGCTGTCTTGTTTGATTCAACAATTTTATTTGCTACTATTTTTCTTAAATTTTCTGGAGTTTCAAAATCATAAACTGGAGGATCTCCAATGTTTAGATATAATATTTTTTTCCCTGTTGCTTCTAATTGTTTTGCTTTCACAACAATATCCCGAATTGCATATGTCACTTTATTAGTTCGTTCTGCGGGAATAATTTTTCTCATATTCACTCTCCTCATTTTTTTTATGATATGAAAATTTCAATATAAATCTAAATAATTAAACGAAAATTTAATTATTTATAAGTGATGATACAAACTATATAACATCAATAATGACAGATCACAAATCCATTCGATTAAAACTAATATAATATGCTCAAAACTTAAAATTTATATAAAGACTCTTAAAATTCTGTCCGTCAAATTGGAAGATGTTTTTTTTATTCATTTTGAATAATTGATTATAACTGCTCATATTTAATTCCATTTAACAATATATCAAGTTGACCATTTTTTGTTTTATACCCAATCAGTATATTATCACTAATTTCAATAATTTTACGATTTCGTTTTTTTGCAGTTTCTCTTGTAACTCTTTTAATTACTTTTTCAAAAGGGCTAACTACCACAAGTCTTTTTTCATTCACTGCTTTTTCAATTTTAGATTTCCATTTTGTTTTCATTCCTCTTGCAAGAACAAGTATCAATGGTTGTTTTCCTTTTAGTAAAATTTCAAAAACATCTTTTTCTATTTGTGAGTGATTGC
>JAOZSG010000245.1 GCA_029939785.1 Fidelibacterota bacterium
TCAAGACCAGGTTTATATTGCCACAATCCTTGAAGACTGATTTGTAATCCGGAAACATCTTTATCGATTTTTATATGAGATTTACGGGGACCCCAAAAGCCGCCTTTACCATACGAATCATAAACACAAACCAGAATTTCATTCACACCATTTTTTATTATTTCTTTTGGAATTTTATAACGTCGTTCAGTACCTTTGTAAAAAGTTTCTCCTACCCTTTTGCCATTGAAAAAAGTGAAATCATAATCATCTACCCAACCTAAATCAAGCAATAGGTCTTTATCTTGAAATACTTTTGGCAATTCCATTTTTTTTCGATACCAAACTATGCCATTATATCCTGGCAATTCGCTATCTTCCCAGTAACCGGGTATTAAAATATCTTTCCAGTTTTTTTCATTTAAAAATTTATTATCTGACAGAGTTCCATCGTCATTAAAACCAGGATCTTGTTTATAAATAGCCTTCACTAAAAGATTGCCACCTTTTTCTTCATATTCCTGCTCAAGTTGAGCAAAGTAATCCGGTGTCTTTTTGATTTTTTCTACTTGTTTTCGATAATCATCAAAGTCTTTTATTGTCTCTGCATCCATCCAGGCCTGAATTTTTGAACCACCCCAGGATGTGTGAATTAAACCGATGGGGACATCAATTTTTTTATGTAATTCACGACCAAAAAAATAAGCAACAGCAGAAAATTTTCTTACAGTTTTAGGACTGCATTCCAGCCATTCACCAGATGCCAGATCCTTTTTCGGTTTATAATTAGAGTCTTTATCAATTTGGAAAAGACGTATGTTTTTATAGTTGGCTTCATTGATATCTTTATAGGAATTTTTCGCAGCAGCAACACGAAAATACATATTTGATTGTCCACTGCAAACCCAGACATCACCAAACATGATATTTTTCAGATGGATCGTATTTTCTCCGGCAATTGTCATTTTGTAGGGACCGCCAACTGGCGATGCAGGAAGTTGTACTATCCATTCTCCGGATTCATTTGCTACTGTAGAAAATGTGTTTCCCATAAATGCAAGTTTGATATTTTCACCTTTTTCTGCCCAGCCCCATATTTCAACCTGCATATCTCGCTGTAAAACCATATTGTTTGTAAATAATTTTGGCAATTGAATTTCAGCATAAGATGATGAAGCAATTGTTAAAATTAGTATAGAAAAAATTATTTGAATCTTGTTTTTCATTTACTTTATTTCCCTGTAAATATTCATTTGTGAACTTATCAATAACTCAACGGACTGTGTTTTACAACTTGATAAATTTTTCACTTTCTCCTCAAATAAATTCCATTCAAAATTGTTTTACCTTTTTTTGCTTTAAAGAGAATTTCAATTCCCTTTGAATTGTCATTATAGATATTAAAATTTCTACTGACTGCTTGTAAAAAGCCATAATCCTTTACCAAATCTAAATTTTGCCAAACAATTTCTTCGTTAATCAAAATATCCATTACACGTTCGCCTGGATTTTCTTTATCACATTCTGCAAAACATAGTTCTACGGAATAATTTCCTTTTGGAACATCGAAGCGATAAGAATCAATACCTTCTCTATAAGTTTGATAAAGTGGATCAGAATTAGTACCCAAAATACTTTTTGAGCCGGTGGTTGGGCTATCTTCACCAATATCATATCCCCAATTCTTTTTATATTGCTGGTCTTTCTGCCAAACAAGATCTGTATCATCAATAAACTGTGCATTTGAGCCAACATTAACAGCCAATTCCATTGATTCTGTGATTGGACTATTTAGAATTAAATCAGTATCAGTGACATTCATTTGTATTCTATCAGAACATGAGATATTATCCAGTTTTCCTTTTGCTTCGATTGTATGGGAACCTTTATCGAGAATCAAGTCTAAATTTAGAATATTTGAACCATTGCTTTTTAATGTTTTATAATGTGTACCATTTATCAAAATATCCAAAACGGATAGATTAGTATAAATTTTTACACTTTGTTTATTCTGGGCTGTGTCGGTATTATTCCTTATTTGCCAATCATGAGATGCAATACGTACAACCGGTTTATTACTCAGGACTGCCTGATAATAATAATAAATATCTTTAGGCTTACGATCAAAATACTGTAGCCCTTTTTGATTAATTTTTGCTTTTGAATCCACTCGTCTGTTGGAACCAAAATCACTTTGACACCAAACAGCAGATGCACCGATAAATGGACGATCTATAATCTGCTTTAGATAGCTTTCGTGATATGCTTGCTGATATTCTGTGGTAAAATCAAAACGCTGAGGATTATTGGAATGAAGCCTTTCGTCACTGCCGGCACCATATTCACTTAGGATGATTTTGCGATTTGGGAACTCTTTGTGCATATCATCCACAAATTCTCCAAAATGATCAAATCGACTTGAATACCAGCCCTGATACAGATTAAAACCCATTGCATCTGTAATCTCTGATATTTTTGTTTCATCATAGATGGGATTTTGATGCCCTGCCATTACAGTTATTCTGCCCGGGTCTTCCTTATGTGCCAGATCATTAAGTTCCTGAGCAAATTGTACAGTTGTTTTCAGATATTCTTTTGGGAAATACATTTCTTTATTTCGATCACCTCTGGCATCATGCAAAAATACTTCATTCATATAACCCCAAAAAATTACTGAAGGATGGTTATAATGTTGACGTATCATTTCTGTCATCATTTGTTTACTATTTTCAAGAAAAGCATTTGAAGTTGTTACATAATTTACTATTGGTATCTCTTCCCAAATTATTAATCCTAAACGATCAGCAGTTTCAATAACAACCGGATCTTGTGGGTAATGTGCCAGACGCAAAAAATTAAATCCGACATCTTTTATCATTTGCAAATCTTTTACATGCAGGCGATTTGGTAAAGCATTTCCCAATCCGGCATAATCCTGATGTCGATTGGTTCCAATCAACTTTAATGGTTTGCCATTTAAGTAAAATCCCTTGTCAGCATCCATCTTGAAAAAGCGGAAACCTAATGGACTAATTACCATGTCAATTAATTTATCATTATCATACAACTCTGTTTTTACTGAATACAAATGTGGTTTATCAGGAGACCATAATGCAGGTTTTTTTATTATTTCATTTATGCTAAATTCTGTTGATTGTTCGGATTTAACCTTGATTTTTGTATTGATTTTTGCTATTTCTTTGCCTGAAGGATCAGATATAGAATTTACAACTACAATATTTCTATTCTTTCGGGAAAAATTATCAATCTTACCCTTAATATTTACAGATGCCTGTTTGTTGGATACTTTTGGAGTTGAAATATAAATTCCTTTGGAACCAAAATTATTTAGAGTGATATGTACAGGATCAGTAGCAATTAGCCAAACATCACGATAAATTCCTCCGTAAAATGTGAAATCTGCTGACAGAGGTGGGATATCCTTATTAAAACGATTATCAACTTTTACTGCAATAATATTTTGATTATCGAAGTGAACCAATTCACTCACATCAAAAGTAAAAGCAGTATAACCGCCAATATGTTTGCCTGCTTTTTTTCCATTAACAAAAACTTCCGCAATCTGATTTGCACCTTCGAAATGTAGGAAAATTTGTTTGTTTTTAATATGGTCAGGAAGAGTAAGTTGTTTTTTATACCAGCCGAAGCCACGTAGATACGCTGAAGTGTCGGTGGATGTATCATTGATATTCCATGTATGGGGCAAATTTATTCGCTGCCATTGTGATTCTAAAATATCTGAATATTTCCCATCCTCTTCAGAATATGCAAAATACCATTGTTCATTTATTGAAAATGATGTACGGGGATTTGTATTTCCAACCAATATATTATTCGTAATTGCCAGTAAGAATATAAAAGCTAAAAATTGTTTTATTACTGAATTATTTTTTCTCATTTATACCAACTTTCTCTGCCCAGGCTTTATATTTTGAAATTAATAATTGAACTGTGTCTGGATAAATTGTTACCAGATTATTCATTTCCGAACCGTCTTTATCTAAATTGTATAACTCCCAATTGCCATAACTATGTGTCACTAATTTCCATTTTCCATCACGAACAGCTTTGTTCCCGGCATGTTCCCAAAATAAGGTTTCACGCTTCACAGGTTCGTTATTGAGTAAAACCGGTAATAAACTAATACCATCGACTGGTTTAATTTCATTTCCATTAAATTTTGTGGGATATTCAGCATCTGCTATTTCCAGAAATGTGGGTAGAAAATCTGCTACATAACTCATTTGATCAATAATTTTACCTTTTTGTTTTATACCATTAGTCCAGTGTGCAATAAAGGGCGAAGCGATTCCGCCTTCGTGTAGACTTTTTTTAAAAAATCTGAATGGTGTATTGGAAAGATTTGCCCAAGGAGCACGATAAGCTGCATAGGAACCTTTATGTCCGATTGGAATATTGGGATCGTTTAGACCTCTTTTTTCAATATTTTCATCACTAGCCCCATTATCTGAAAGAAAGATAATTAAGGTGTTATCAAATTTTCCCTGTTTTTTTAATGTCTCAATAATGCGTCCCACACCTTGATCCATTCTATCCAGCATTGCTGCATATACTTCCATCCGTCGTGCCCACTCCTTTTTATTTTCCACATCTTTCCAGGCAGGAATCTCATTAGGACGTTCGGATAAAAGAGTATTTTCATCAATTAATCCAAGTGCTTTTAAATTTTTATATCTTTGTAAACGTAATTTGTCCCAGCCAAGATCGAACTTACCCTGATATTTTGCTATGTCCTCAGGCAGGGCATGCAATGGCCAATGTGGTGCAGTATAAGCTACATACAGAAAAAAAGGAGCATCATATTGTTTATCATGATCATTAATCCATTGAATTGCATGGTCAGTAATAGCATCTGTGAAATAGAAATCTTCGGCAGGTGGCTCCCATGAATTATCATCCAAAGCCATTTGTCTCTTATGTCGTTGATTTTTTATAAGTTCAAAATAACTACTGGCTCCGCTAATAAGACCAAAGTAACGTTCAAAACCACGTTTTAAGGGCCAGTTTTGTTGTGCTTCTCCAACATGCCATTTTCCTGAAAGATAGCTGTGATAACCTGCAGTTTTTAATGCTTCAGCAATAGTAACTGCATTACGACTAAGATAACCCTGATATGGTCCTTCTGGTCCTTCTTTGCCTGGAGGAAGAATCATATGACCTACACCGGCATTATGGGGATAAAGACCACTCAAAAGTGTTGCTCGTGTAGGACAACAGCGTGTATTATTATAAAATCGTTTAAAACGAATTCCATTTTGTGCAAGATTGTCCAGATTCGGAGTTGCTATCTCACTACCATAACATCCCAAATCAGAATAGCCCATGTCATCAGCCATAATCAATAC
>JAOZSG010000246.1 GCA_029939785.1 Fidelibacterota bacterium
TGTTTATCAATATTCAGATTATTTGCAACTTGGTCTTGATTATTGTTTTGTGTTGGAACTTTTATCGTATTTGAAACATTTACTTTAGTTAAATCAATTTTAGGATTTTGAACATTGTTTGATTGATTTGCGGATTGTTGAACAACAGGTTCTTTTATTATTGTACTATTAACAGTTTGTTCATTCGTACTATGTACTGTATTTATTTGATTAGGAATCTGATTAGTAGATGCCTGAACACCGGTCTCTTTTACTACTTTATTATTGGATAAATTTGTGATAATTGATTTAATATTGTTTGGATTATTTAAACCATTATTCGAATTCGTTATTATTGTATTTTTTATAATCTGATTATTAATAATATTATTTTTATTGCTTGGGTCAATCTCAGTATTAATAATTAAGTTCGTATTAATAGGTAAAGTTTGGTTTTTATTGTCTAATAAATTTTGAAAAACTATCAATTCATTGTTAATAGTATTCTCATCTTTGTCATCATTAACCTTTTCTATGCCAACTTCTTTGATATTTGATTTATCAGTTGTGTTTACATTAATTTGTGTTTTTTTTGAATCTAAATTTTCAATTTCTTTTATTGTTAAAATTTTAAGATTTTTAGTATTATCGATATTATTTTCTGAATTAATAATAGTCTTATTATCGATTATATTTGTTTTTGAAGAATAATTAGTATTATCGTTTTGATCATTTTTAATATTTTGGAAAAATTTACTGAATTGAACAGATTCCTTATTACTTGAAATACATTTTGTAGCATTTCCTGTAAAAAGATCTGTTTTTGTTGTTTTTTGTTGTTTTAGTAAATTTATCATTCTTATTCCAAAAAATTATTTCTGTAATACATTTGTCAATCATTATGCCATTCTTTATTGAATTTTATCGTTTTTTATTAATTTATATTCTATTTTATTGGTATTCAGATATTTAGATATATTTATATACAATATATTTTATTGAATTTTATCGTTTTTTATTGGATTTTATATTTTGAAGGGAAAAAAATTCCGCGTTATTGATAGTTTGTTCTTATTGGTTAATAATGATATTTTCTATAAAATTAAAACCAGGTATTTGTGTTTCTTTACCGGCTGGAGTAATTCTGACAAGAGTTTTACTTCCATTATCACCAATCCAGATATTACCATCAGGATCTACATCCATTACATGAGGATCATAAAAAGTTGTAGTTGCAAACAAATTTATTGGTTGAACATCGTTAATATTATCTTCATCAAAATAATAGATACCACCAATATCATCTATTATCCAGACTTTCTGTTCACTGGATATACTTATCTTCTCAGGAAGATAAAATCCTGTAACACTTGGCAAACGAAGAAGAGTTGAATTGTCGATTCTTTCAATTGCATTATCATTTTTATCTACAATATATACAATTGTTGGTGTTTTATGACCAATTTCAATATCAATAGGATTATTTAAGTTATCGGTAAAAATATCACAATTTGAATTTTGATTTATTGTATCAGGAGGTGTATTTATATTAAACCTCACTACTCTGTTTCGGTTAGGTTCACATACCCATACATCTCCGGTAATTTGGTTAATTTTCAAAGTGTTAGGTGAATTAAAACCATGCACAGTTTTTGTTACAGTATTAGAATACGTATCAATAATTTTTATAGTACTATTTTCGATTTCAAGAGCACACAACTGTTTTGTATCTTTATGAATATCGATGGCGATAATTCTTCCTATTTCTTCAATTTTTTCAACTGTTTTACCGATTGGATTTATTTTAAAAATAGTCTGCATGTCATAATCTGCTACCCAGCAACCATAAAATTCATTAGTATTATTAGTAATTGCAATAGGTCTGGAAAATTGTTCTTCGGCTGTTAAAATTTTATCACCATTACTACCATATTTTTCTACAGTTTTATTCTCACTATCCACAATCCAAACTGAAGCATAATCAGAATAAACCATAACTTCTAAAGTATCAGATATTGAATATCCAATTTTATCGCTAACGTCAACAATAAGTGTATAAGAACCTACATCACTTTGATCATGAGGAGCATGCCATTGTATTGTATTATCAGCACCATCTTCTTCTATAAACTCCCCTGCTCCATTCATTGAATAAAAGTTATAAATTAGTTCAGAGTCTTCTGTATCATCGCCAATACATGTTAATTCTACATAATTTCCAATTAATACAATATTAGAACTGGATTTGAATTCTATAATTTTAGGATTTTCATTCCGTACATAAATTATTAATTCTTCAGTTGTTGAACCTTTATTTTCATCCTCTGCAGATACAGTAATAATTACATCAGCAAATTCAGTAGGAGCTGTCCATATTATTTCAACTCCTGTAGTTCTATTCAAATTTCCGTGAGTTGTTTGCCATGTAAGTTCTACTTTATCAGTATCAGGATCACTTACAATAGCTTTAAAAAGATTTACAGATCCAGGCTGAACTGTATCTGATGGTATAATTACTTCTAATAAAGGATCGTTATTTAAAATTGCTTTATCACATTGCTTTGTATTCATAAAAATCAGAATGATTGAAATGCAAAGAGTAATAATATTAATAATTCTATTTTTCATAATTAACTCCGTAAATTATATATCTCTTAAAATTCAGATAATATATTTATGTATAAATATTTGAAAACAAGGTAAATTTTTCACTTGAATTAATAAATAAGTCTATAAAACAGTATATTTTTTTCAATAAAACCATTTAAAACTCCATATCTAAAATCCATTTTTAATAATTTTTCAAACATAAATAGCATTAACTATAGTCCACCTAAAAAATTAATAATTAATTAATTAAACTGAATAATTTTGTTTATTAATTACATAATGATATATCAATTTTTTAGTGTTTTTTATCATATTTTATCTAATTCTATTAAAAAACTATGTCTTAAAATAGCAAATAATTTGCCATTAATAATTATTTAATAGATTCACGCATTATCTTACTTATTTATTTTTCTGCAATCTTGGTTGTCTAAAAATTAGAACGATTACCTCTTTGTGTTCAAAGGCGTTCCCAAAGTGGGCTTTGGGAACGAGTATTAGTAAGTGATATTTGGGAATAAGTATAAAGTGATATTAATTTCGGAACTTTGGGTTATATATTCGAGAATAAAAAATAAGAAGCCGAAAGAAAATTCCTTCGGCTTCTTGTTTTATTTATTTGTTTATTTATTTTGTTACTCTTCAGGAAATAAAGTTACTTTTACCATATTTTTGTCAAAATATTTATTAGCAGCATCTTTAATTTCGTCTTTTGTAAAATCTTCCACAAATTTTTGTTCAGTATATATATCATCAAGGTTTAGTGAATTATATTCATAACTGACTATTTTATTTAACCAATATTTATTGTTCTCCAGATTTTTTTCATAAGATCGTTGACTGGTAGTTTTTACCTTAATCATATTTTCATCAGAAGGTCCGTCAGTTTTGAGTTTCTCGATTTCATCCAAAATGTATCCGGACAAAGTTTCGGCTCTTTCGGGATCACATCCAAAATAAATAATTACCTGGTATTCATTTTCAGGAAATCTCGATAAAGAAGCGGAGCAACTAACTCCATAGGTTCCACTCTCTTCTTCACGTATCTTTTCTCTGAGCATAATATTTAAAATATCTTTTGTTACAGTTAGTTTCTTTTTATTTTTTATTGACCATTCTTCTTTACCATTGAATACAAAAGCAACAGTACTTTTGGGATCAATTCCAGCTTTAACTTCTTTTACTATTTTGCCTTTTGGGTAATCTTCATTAATATCCTTCCATTTATCAACTCTTGGTAAGGTTGGTAAACTTCCGAGATAGATTTTGCATAATTTAATTAATTTTAAAGGATCAATATTACCAACAAAGAAAAAAGTAAAATCATCAGCATCAGCAAATCGTTCTTTATAAAATTCAAATGATTTCTCAAGATTCATTTCATTTTTCAAAATATTAGCAGTTATAGGACGAGAGCGAAAATGATTTTGTGTCAATGTATTTGTTAATGTATCCTGAAGGGCTGACATTGGATTTGCTTTTCTGTTCTCCAGCATTGCTATTTGTCTTGTCATTAGGGACTTAAATGCTGTGTCATCTTTCCTGGGACTCGTAAAATATAAATGTGTTAATTGAAACATTGTTTCAAGATCTTCAATTGAACTTGATCCATTAATGCCTTCTTCTAATTCTCCAATATAAGGACTACAACTTACTTTTTTTCCGGATAATTTTTTTTGTAGAGCAATATTATCAAAAGTACCGATACCACTAATATTAATAACCTGATCAGCATTAGAAGCGGCGATAAAATCACTATCATTTGCTAATGAATGACCACCCGGACTAAAAGATCGCATTAATATTTGATCATCTTGAAAATCAGTGACTTTGTAAAATACTTTTATTCCATTTGAAAGTTCAAATTCTGATATACCAATCACCTCATGTTTTTTCGAAGAAACAACCTTACCAGGTGCATTAATGTGAGATATTAAAGGAGCATTATCAATTTCTTCCCGGTAGGGTTCAACTTTTGTTTTTTTTATTTTTCTAACTATTGCATCAAGTTTTTTTTCTGTAGGATATTCCAGTCCTTCTTTTTCAAGGCCACTTAAAATTACGACACGGTTTTCATCAATTACTAATTTACCAGCCATATTATTTACTTCTTCAAGAGTAATTGTTGGCAATACATTCAAAACTTGTTCATAAGACCATTCTATTCCTGGAATTGGTTCTTTTGTTAAAAAATATTGTTTGTATTCATTTGCATATTGATTTGAATTTGTTTTTTCTTTTTCGTTATATGCTGATTGAAAACTTCGGATGATTTGTTTTTTTGTTCTTTCCATTTCATTGATTAAAAATCCATGATTTTCAACTCGTTTTACTTCTTTTAAAAGAGTTTCAAGACCTTTTTCGACTTCAGTTTCTTTCACCAATGCTCCAAAAGAAAAAAATCGTTTTGTCCGAATAAAATTACTCTCTCCTGCAAAAGCACCTAAAAATGGAGGGTCTGCTTTTTGAATTAATTCATTATACCTTGCATTTAACATTTTTGTAAAAAGAGTTTTCCACTCTTCTAGCTGTTCTTTGCAAGCAAAGATTTGATCATAGTAGTCTTTATCAATCTTATCAAGTGTAATACAGTAGTTAGTTTCTATGATAAACTTTTTCTTTTCCCATAACTTCTTTTGTAGCTCTTCAAGTTGAGTTAGAAAATTTATTACTTTTTGAGATACTTCTTTGAAGATTTTAATCTTACCCATCACTTCTTCATACTTGATAGGACTATCCATAATATCATCTAAAAACAACATTTCATTTTTGATA
>JAOZSG010000016.1:0-6841 GCA_029939785.1 Fidelibacterota bacterium
CATAATTTCATACTTTTTAGATATTGCTGATTTGTTTTTAAAATATTGTTTTGGCCTCATAAATTAAGTTACATTATTGGCATGAAAGAACCAAACAAAAATCCTAAAATATATAACATGTTTTTGTAAAAGATGCTATAATCGTCTTGAAATGACTACTATACATTATTTGTAGGGTTTACCATCATTTATTAAATTGTATAAATATATATTATATTCTACCTAATAATTATAAAAATGTGGATTTGTTTTTAGCAAGATGTGTCAGCGTATCAGATAGTTATAGAAAAACTTTATTTATTTGGAGAAGTAAAATTAGGATGGGTTATTACTATGAAGATCTGTGATAAACACAATTCTGATATATTCCCATATTGTACGATTATAAATGATTATTTCTATGATGATATCTAATATAACAAATTGTAAAATAAAAAGTAATGAGATTGTCAGTCCTTTTGTTATATAGTTACCAACACTGCTTTTCACAAAAAGTATTTTTGTAAATAATAACATTAATATTGTCATAGCAAAGGTTGTTGCTGAAAAGAAATAATCTACATTTGGTGGTAAACCAACACCTTCTGGTGAATAATTTGGTAAATTACCAACTTCCAGATCTAGAAATGACATTATTACTATTGCTCTGATTATATACACAATAAATGGGAAAAGTAGCAGTTTCCATAGTTTTAAATCTTTTATTGTCTCTTTAATCATAATCAAATCTCCTTTTTTTTAGACTAAATTAGTACCAATTTCTATAGCTTGTTTTACTGTTTTTTCTTGTTTCTCAAAATCACCTTTTGCACGAGTATTTCCAACTGTAAATGTTTTTTCTGGAGTAAATCCAAAATGACCCATCATTAATTCATTATGATCAAAATATGCTTTAAAAGCCTGTGGCTCTTCAGTTCCCTGAGTAAATAGCCATAATCCTTTAGTTCCATCTTTCAACATTGAATTCCCATCATTTTTCATTAATGGCCATAATCTTTCTATGAATTTTTTAATATATACATTCATCTGCATCATATAAATTGGTGAAGCAAATACGACTGCATCTGAATTTGTAATTTCTTTTAATAATTCGGTCATATCATCTTTGATAACACATTTACCGCTCCTCCTACAGCCGGCACATCCTAAACAATTGGCTATATTTAATTTTTTAATATCATACCATTTTGTTTGTGCACCTTTATTTTGTGCACCTTCTAATACTTTTAATAATAAATGTTCTGTGTTTGAATTATTTTTTGGGCTTCCGCAAAATCCTATTACTTTTTTCATAATATTTCCTTTTTTTATCCATTAATATTTAATTCAATTTTATTTGTGTCTATTAGTGTCCATTCGTGGTTAATAGTTTTTTCATTTTTTCATATAGCTTTTGACACTATCTTTTAATAATTAAAAAATAATTAATGATAAATTAATATTGGGAGAGAAATATAGGAATGGAGTATTTTATAGTTTACTTGTACTTTTTGAACATTTCTTTTTTTAACATTTCTGGGGAACTGCCGGTATGTTTTTTTATAAATCTTGAAAAATATGCAGGATCTTCAAAACCTAACATATATGTGATCTCTTTAATATTTTTTTTACTTAATAATATTTGACGTTTGGCTTCTAATACAAGTCTTTCGTGAATTAATTGTGTGATGGTTTTTCCAACTTGTTCTTTAACTATTCTATTTGTTTGTTGAATTGTCAGATTAAGATTGTATGCATAAAATTCTGATCTATGTTCGGTAGTGAAATTTGTTTCAATAAGTTGGTATAATTGTATTATTCGTTCTATGTTTATTATCTTGATAGAATCTGATTTGTGTTGCATATTTTGAATATTCAAAAGGAATGATATTAAATAACTTTTTAAAATTTCATAATCTGGATTTTGTTGAGATGATTCTGATTTCATTAATTGTAAAATTAGATTGAGTTGAATGATATTATTTGCATTAGGTAGGACAAAAGGTGTATTATAGAAGTTCATAAATAGTGAATGTAATAAATCTGTTTTTTCTGATATGAAATCCTTTGAAAAAACAATGAAGAATCCTTTCTTATCAGTTGTATCAAATTTGGTAACTCTTCCCTGTGTTAGGAAAAAAACAGTGTTTTTTTGAGATTGATAATAATTAAAATCCACTAATATTTCATTACAGGAAGATGTGAACCAAATTATTTCATAAAAATTATGACGATGTGGTTTATTCTCATATTTTGCTTTTATTTCTTCTATAGGAATTACTCGAAATTTGATTTTTCTCTCATCTGAAATATTATATGTGGGGATTTGTTTTTTCATTTATCAAAATTATATTTAATTCCCAATTTAAACCATCTGCCTGGCATTGGTAATCCATTAAAATTAACATAATTTTCATTAAATAAATTTGTAATGTTTATGTGCATAGAAAATTGTTTTAGAGGAATATTGGTTTGAAAATTTGTAATAAATCTACCATTACCTCTGTCATAGATTCTTTCCTGATAACTTAAATTCCAATTAATAAATAAGTCAAAAGGTAATTTTTGGTTCAGATTTATATTACAATTATGTTTCAAATTATTGAGTGAATATTTATGTTGAAAATCGTAATCTGTGAAATCTGATTTATGATTAAAATATGAATAACTAAGTTGAATAGATTTTAAGTAATTAAATTTTGTGTTATATTTTACAGATAATTCTATTCCGGTTGTATTTGTTTGAGGGAGATTCATTGCAATATATTTTGCATTTGTATCTGCTTTACTTTTGGAATAATCAATCATATCAGTAGTATTTCTGTGAAAAACAGTAATTGAACTTTGTAAATTATCTGATAGATATTTTCCGCCGATTTCGTAACTAATTGCTTTTTCCGGTTCCAGATCGGCATTACCCATATTTGCAACACCGGAATAATATAAATCCGTAAATGAAGGAACTCTAAAAGAACGACCAATTGAACTGAAAATTCTAATTTTTTGAGATAGTTGATAACCAATATCAATTCCTGGAAATAATTGAAATCCCCAATCCTCGTAATAGTATCCTGACATACCAGGAGAAAAGGATAATTTTTCGGTGGCATTAAAAATTGTCTCTGCAAAAAGTCCAAAATATGATCTGTCGTGATTCATGCGTAATCCGGTTATTTCACTATATCCAATATCAGAGCCAAAGTTGATAATATATTTTTCAGCCTGATATAATCCATTTATTTCTGCTGAGTACATTTTTGTTGTATGTTTGTTTGTATATGAATATTCAGGGATTTGGAAATGATCGTAATTTCGTCGCCCTGATAATTTTAATGACAGATGTCCCCAATTTGTTGGATTCAAAACGCTGACATTTGCAAGAAATTGTTCTGTATTTTCTCTTTCAGTTGTACTTGGTGTATAAAACCTGTTTGCACCAAAATCTTTTTTCTGATAACCCAAAGAGAAATTGTATTTTGAACTGTTTGTTTTATATCCGGCTTTATAAAAAATATTTCTTGTTTCAAAATCAGTATTCTCTATATATCCATCACTTGATTTTTGTGAAACAGATAATCTGTTGGTAAAATTATTGATTGGGATTGAATAAGAAAATTTACCTTCTTTATATCCAAAATCACCACCTCTTAGACTAAGACTTCCATTAGCATCTTCTGAGTTTTTTGTAATTATATTAATAACACCACCTAATGCATTTGGACCGTAAATTTTTGAAGCATTGCCTTTTAGAATTTCAATTTGTGCTATATCTTCAAGATTAACAGGAATATTCATGCTGTGATGAGCAGTTTGTGGATCTGAAACTTTGATTCCATCGATCATTATTAAGGTTTGTTCGTTCGATGCACCACGAATGCTGACATCAGTTTGTATGCCATTGGGACCGCGAGTTTTAAACTCAAGGTCAGTTAAATTTTGTAGTAAATCTGTTATGCTTTCAGCATTTTGATGTTTAATATAATTTTCATCTATTACTGTAATATTTCTTGAAGATTTTGAAAATTCTGTTGGGATGCGACTTGAGGTAATAGTCACAGGATCAAAATTATAAACAGAATAAATTTTTTGGGCATAACTTATATTTTGTAATAATATATAAATAATAATTACTAAATATAACTTCATAAATAAACTCATTTTAAACCTTTATTTTGTTAAAGTAATTCTTAAAAACTAAAGATTGATGAAATTGTAAAAAGTATTTTTCAACGCAGAGATCGCAAAGATCTCAGAGACCATAGGTTTAAAATAACAATCGTATCTCTGCGGAACTTTGCGTACTCTGCGTACTTAGCGTTAAAAATTTTACTTTTTACGAAGTTATCAAAGATTGATTAATTCAACATTCTATTTGTAAACACCTTAATCCCTTTTAATTATTTTGCTGTCACATCTGTTAAACCAAGTACAAAATTTTGTTAAAATAATAAAGTTTTTCAGAGGAATAACATAGGACATTCTTTTTGAAAACTGCTATAATTATTTTTTAAGGCAGAAAGTTAATGGCTATGAACTATATACTCAAGGATTTTTCTATATTTTTTGCAACTTTTTCAGGTGAATAATTGTAATTCATTTCAATCCATTCAGCATCAAGTTGATTGCGAAACCAGGTTAATTGTCTCTTGGCATATCTGCGGGTATTTTGTTTGAGGTTTTCTGTCATTTCTTCAAGAGAAACGGTGTTATCTAAATATTGGATTACTTCCTGATAACCAATTGTCTTAATTGTATCAAGTGCATCTCGATGACCTTGATCAATCATATTTTGTGTCTCATCAATTAACCCTTCATTTAACATTTGATCAACTCTTTGATTGATCCTTTTGTAAAGTTCATCTCTTTTCATATGAAAAACAAATATCTTTGTAGGGAATGCAGGATCAGGAACTTGATTTTTATAAAGTTGAGATGCTGGTTTTCCGGTAATTTCAAAAATCTCAAGTGCCCTGGTTATTCGTTTGGAATCATTTAGATGTATCTTTGTTGCAGAATCTGGATCAACATCAACTAATCTATTATAGAGCAGAGCATTACCCTTTTCTTTAATTTCATGAAGTAGGCGATTACGAATTTCAGGATCGGATTTACTCTGCTTAAAAATTCCATGGATAATTGCTTTAATATACATACCTGAGCCACCAACAAAAATTGGAAGTTTTCCTCTGGAAACAATATCGTGAACTGTTTTAGTTGCAAGGTCACGGTATTTTCCGGCACTAATTAATACATTTGGTTCAAATATATCTATTAAGTGATGAGGAATCCCGGTTTGTTCACGCAATGTTGGTTTTGCAGTTCCAATATCCAAATATTTATATAATTGTCTTGAATCAATTGAAACGATTTCACCATTCATTTTTTTTGCTAACTCTATCGAAGTTTGGGTTTTACCAACAGCAGTCGGACCTGTAATGATTGGTATAATTGGACAATTTTGAATAATACTCATTTTTTTCTATATCTATTTTCTTTCAAATCGTTTATCTAATTCATCTAATGTTAAATTTACAACTATTGGTCTGCCATGAGGGCAAAAATATGGGTTTTGAGTAGCAAATAATCGATCAACCAGATTATGCATTTCCTGATCACTTAGTTTATCGCCGGCTTTAATTGCAGCTTTACATGAATAAGATGCAGCAATTTTATTTTGCATATCTGTATCTTTTTTTCCATATTCCAGATAATAATCCAGAATATCTTTTATAACTTTTCCTTCATCACCCCATTTCATTCCAGCAGGAACAGCTTCAACAGCAACAGTGTTTTTTCCAAATTCTTTGATCTGAAATCCTAATTTTTCTAAATAGGGGAGGATTTCAAGTAAAGTAGAAAAATCAGTAATAGAAAGTTCAATAATCTGTGGAAACAATAATTGTTGGGCACTTAATGGTTCTTTTTCCATAGATAAAAGTGCTTCTTCGTATAATATTCGTTCATGTGCAACATGCTGATCAATTATAACCATTCCGGATTTTACCTGGCTTATGAGGTATTTATTGTGTATTTGGTAAACTTTTACATCCAGAGAAAAGTTTTCAGAGTTTTGTTGTTCATTGGTTTGCTTCTGAAATCTTTGTGCTCGTTCAATCCATTTTTTATCATCAACTTTTTTTGTATAATGAATCGGTATCTCTTCTTGTTTTTTGGGAATTTCAACTTTTGAATAAGAGGGGATATTCATTTTCTGAGTAAAATTATTCTGCACATTATTTTTTGATTGATCAACTGAATTAGGCAAAATGTTTTCATTATTAATTGATGATGGAACAGGAGATGGTGAGTAGTAATGTTCAGGAGAGAAACTTGCTAAATCAGGAGCAGAACTTGTAATTTCTTTTAAGCTTCTTGTAGTAGAGCTTTTTAAAAAATTATAAACTTTATTTTGATCACTGAATTTTACTTCCATTTTTTGTGGATGTACATTTACATCAATAAGTTCAGGAGGAAGACTGATATGAAGACAATAAAAAGGAAATTCTCCTCTTGATAGAAGACTGGAATAGCCTGATGTTATTGCATGATTCATAAGACGGTCTGTAATAAATCTATTATTAACATAAAAAAATTGTTCACCTCTTCTGGCTCTTACCAAATTAAGATTTCCGATATAGCCATTTACTTCCAAAGCACCTTCTTTGTAATTAAAAGGAATTAAATTTGGTGGATATTCTTTTGAAAATAGGTTGCCGATTCGTTCTTTCAAACTTTCACTTCGAAGATTAAATACTTCACGGTCATTGTGGATTAGAACAAATTTTATTCTTGGATAAATCATTGAGAATTTTCGTATTACATCTACAATATGTCTGAATTCAACATCTTTACTTTTAAGAAA
>JAOZSG010000016.1:6851-18839 GCA_029939785.1 Fidelibacterota bacterium
TCTGGCTGGAATATTGTAAAATAAATTTTTAACAGAAATTGTGGTTCCTGCTTTTGGGTTGTGAGGTATAATTTTTTTAAATATTCCACCTTCGATAGTTAACTCATGACCTATATCTTTACCTTTAAATGTGCTTATTGCATTTACTCTTGAAACCGCTGCAATACTTGCCAGTGCTTCACCACGAAAACCTAGTGTTTGTATTTTGATTAAATCATCAATCGTTTTTATTTTACTGGTTGCATATCTTTCAAAAGCCAAAAGAAGATCATCTTTTGACATTCCTTCACCATTATCAACAACCTCGCATAGTAATTTGCCACCATTTCGAATGACAACAATTATTTCAGATGCACCTGAATCAATACTGTTTTCAACCAATTCTTTAATTAAAGACGATGGTCGTGTTACAACTTCACCTGCGGCTATTTTATTGGTTAAGTGATCTGATAGTATTTTTATTTTCGACATAGTATTTCTTTTTTTTATAATTTTTATATTTGAAAAAATAGATAATGTTTTTGTAAACAGTTAATTAGATATTAAAACTAAGTTACGATACAATTGTATCTACAAGTGAATTTTAATGGATATCTATCTTAAAAATTACTATGCAAATAATATAAAACATAGCATATTGCAGTAATCATAATTAGTAGTAACCATGTTTTTTTTGTTGGTCTCTTTTTTGTAATTCGACGAAAATGTACTGAATGTTCATTATAATCATCTTGATTATCAGATATTGAGAATTTTTTCATCATACACCTCCCAAAATACTCATGAATAATCTAATAAAAGGAGATAGGAAAGCTCCAATTATTGAAACATTTGTCAGCATTCCAAATACTATTAATCCCATGAGAACAAAAGAACCGTATTGCTCCAGCCAGTCAGCTATATGATCATATTTATATGGTAAAAATCCCCTTAGGATTTTTGACCCATCTAAAGGTGGAATTGGTATAAGATTAAAAAATGCTAAAGCAATATTAATTTGCAAACTAAAATAAACCATATTATAGAGTGGTTGCAATACATTCATGGGAACGGAAGAAAAAAGACCTCCCCGCAATGATCTAAGTAAAATACCGCTGACAAATGCCAATGCAATATTAGCAGCAGGGCCGGCAACTGATATTAGTACCATATCCTTTTTGGGATCTCTCAGATTATTAGGATTTACTGGAACTGGTTTGGCCCACCCAAAATGCACAATAATAATCATTAGTGTGCCAATTGGATCAAGATGAGCTAATGGATTCATTG
The DNA here is from genome assembly GCA_029939785.1 of Fidelibacterota bacterium. Classification (GTDB taxonomy): domain Bacteria; phylum Fidelibacterota; class UBA2242; order UBA2242; family JAFGTP01; genus JAOZSG01. The sequence goes on from JAOZSG010000016.1 coordinate 8,121, forward strand.
TTAAGCGTCCCATATTTTTTGCAGTTGGATCTCCTAATTTATTTGCCACCCATCCATGCATAAATTCATGGAAAGTCAATGCGAGTAAAACTGGAGGTATTATTAATATTATTGTCTGAAAATTCATTTCCACCTCGGGTGATATTTTTTATGTTGTTTAATAATAAATTCTTTATTCAAATGAGTATAAATTTGTGTTGTTGAAATATCTGAGTGTCCCAGCATTTCCTGGACAGCTCGTAAATTTGCTCCACCTTCCAGTAGGTGTGTAGCAAATGAATGTCTAAAAACGTGGGGACTGACTTGTTTATTTATTCCTGACAATACCACATAGGTTTGAATCATTTTCCAAACACCCATTCGTGAAATTGGAGCTCCACGTAAATTCAGGAATACATAATTTTTGCTTTTTTGTTTCCTAATTAAGTTAGTTCTTGCACCAATAATATATTTATTAATACTCTCAGATGCTCTATTTCCAAATGGTACAATTCTTTCTTTCATACCCTTTCCAAATACTCTTATAACATTTTGTTCCAGAAAAATATCAGGCATTTTAAGTGAGATTAATTCTGAAACTCTTATTCCTGTCGAATAGAGAGTTTCAATAATTGCATTATCACGTAATCCTTTTAATTTTGTAGTATCAATTACTTCGAGTAATTGTTCTATTTCATCAAGATCAAGTATTTTGGGCAGTTTTGCCGGTAATTTCGGAGCATGTAAAAATTCAGTTGGATTTTCTTCTGAAAAATTCTCTTCTACCAGGTATTTATGAAAAGTTTTAATTGTAGAAATATTTCGGGAAAGAGTAGTTTCACATAATCCAAGATTCGCAAGTAAATTTATATATTCTCTAATAATTGGAAGATCAATTGAAGTTGGAAGAAGTATTTGTTTATCTTTAAGATAGTAATAATATCTTGTCAAATCATTGCTATATGCTTCTATTGTATTTTTTGAGAGGTTTCGTTCAATTCGGAGAAAATTGATAAAATCCTTGAATATATGTTGCATTAGATAACCGAATTGATAATATTAATATGATTCCTTAGTATGAATTGCTTTTACAAAATCCTCAAGATTACTAAGGTTACCGTAATCATCAAAAAGATTCCCGGTAACGATAAATTTTGCACCGGCTTCTACTTTTTCTCTTGCTTCATCAGGGGTTTTTATTCCACCTCCTACAATGATAGGAATGTCAATATAACTGCTAATTGCTTTTACGATTTTAGTTGGAACAGAGTGATCTGCTCCACTTCCGGCTTCGAGATAAACTGTTTTCATACCCAAGTATTGTGCAGCCAGAGCATGAGCCATTGCTATTTCCGGTTTATGTGGTGGAAGAGGTTTGGTATTGGTAATAAATTCCGCCGTTGTTGTCCGTCCTGATTGAAAAAGCATATAACCTGTTGAAATTGGTTCTATATTATATTTTTTTATATTTGGTGCTGCTATAACATGATCTCCAAAAAGATATTGAGGATTTCTTCCACTAATGACTGATAAAAATAATATCGCATCGGCAATCGGAGAAATTTGTTGTAAAGAACCCGGAAAAATAATGACCGGAACATTGCTTGCTTTTTTTACTGCAATAATTGAATCATTAAAACTAGAATCTACTATGAGACTGCCACCAATTAATATTCCATCAATATTTTTTGAACAGATTTCTTTTACAAATTCTGTCAGCTCTTTTGGAGTTCTGGTATCAGGATCAATTAAAATAAAATACCCTGCACCTTTTTTATTTGCTCGTTTTAGTAATTGGTTAAATACTTGCATGATAATTAGAATTGAGATAGAAATTTTACAAAATTATCTAATTCTTTTTTTGTCCTTTTTTCAGTTACAGCAATTAGTAAATAATTATCCCAATCCTTACGAAATTTACCCAAGTCAATACCGGGAAAAATATTTTTATTTTTTGCTTTTGATATAATATCAGAAATTTTAACTGGAGATTTAATAACAAATTCTTTGAAAAAATGTTTATTTGGAAATACCAGTTTAAATTTTGTTTGTTTTTCTATTTGTTCAGCGAGATAATGGCTTTTATTAAGACATAGATTTGCAACTTCTTTAAGTCCATTCTTACCAAGTAATGATAAGTATATTGTTGCAGCCAGAGCCATTAGCCCTTGATTTGAACATATATTGGAAGTAGCTTTTTCTCTACGAATATGTTGTTCTCTCGTTTGAAGAACCAGTGTAAATGCGTCTGCTCCTTCGGCATCTTCTGTTTTTCCGACAATTCTACCGGGCATTTTTCTTACGAGTTTTTCTCTGGTAGAAAAAATACCAAGGTAAGGTCCACCATATGCCTGATGAAGTCCTAAAGATTGCCCTTCTGCCACTGCAATATCAGCCCCAAGTTCACCGGGTGATTTTAATATTGTATTTCCAATGGGATCAGATGCCAGAATAAAAAGAGTCTTCTTGTTTTCTAAAGATTTCTTTATATCAGAAAGTTCTTCAATATTACCAAGATAATTTGGTGATTGAACTATCAATCCGGCAATATTATCCAGTTTTTCATTAATGTTCGTAAAATCAGTAATACCGTCATTTTCCGAAAGATAAATAATTTCTATATCTCTATTTTTTAAATAAGTCTCAAGTACTTCCAAATAACTAGGATTTAATAATGGTGAAACTAATATTGTATTACTTTTTCTTACATTTGCTACTGCCATCAGAGCCGCTTCGGCAATAGCAGTTGCACCATCATACATTGAAGCATTTGCAACATCCATATCCATCAATTGACAAATCAAAGATTGAAATTCATAAATTGCCTGCAAAGTACCCTGACTTACTTCAGCCTGATAGGGAGTATATGCAGTATAAAACTCTGAACGGCTGATTAAAAAATCGACGACCGCCGGAATAAAATGGTCATATGAACCACCACCAATAAAAGAGATATTTTCTTCAGTGGATTTATTCTTTTTTGCAAGTTCTCCTATGAATTTTGAAATCTCAAACTCAGAGAGTTTCTCAGGTAAGTCAATATTATATTTATCAAGAATTTTTTTTGGAATATTTGATATTAATTGCTCAAAACTATCAATTCCTAAAATTTTCAATATTTTCTGTTCGGTTTGTAATGTGTTTGGAATATAATGCATCTTATCCTATTACCTTTTCATACTCCTCAGCTGTCAATAATTCATCTAATTCGGATGATGTGGATAATTTTATTTTTACTATCCATCCTTCACCAAATGCGTCATTGTTAATTTTTTCAGAAGCATCTTCCAGATCTTCATTAATCTCGATGATTTCTCCTGAAACCGGTGTAAAAAGATCTGCAACCGTTTTTACTGCTTCTATTGTACCAATAGATTCACCTTTTTCAAACGTGTCACCTTCTTCAGGTAATTCAATAAAAATAATATCACCTAATTCGCCTTGTGCATGATCGGTTATACCTATTGTTACAATATCATCTTCAACTAAAATCCATTCATGATCTCTAGTATATTTTAAATTTTTAGGAACATTCATAAGTTCTCCTTCCATTATTTATTTTTATATTTAAAAGTATTCAAAAAACCAGTATGAAAATTGCCAATTTGAAATTTCTCATCTTTTAATATTTCCAGATGAAAAGGAATTGTTGTAGCAATTCCTTTTATCGTAAGTTCTTCTAATGCTCTTTGCATTCTGATAATTGCTTCTGCTCTTGTAGAGCCATGTGTGATCAATTTTCCCAGGAGCGAATCGTAAGTTGGCGGTATAGTATAGCCGCTGTAAATATGGGAGTCAAATCGAACTCCGGGACCTCCCGGAACATGAAGTGATTTGATTGTACCTGGTGAAGGACGAAAATTATGATTTGGATCTTCTGCATTTATTCTGCATTCTATGGCATGACCTCGTAAACGGAAATTTTGCAACCATTTTGGTAATTTTTCACCTAAATGAACCTGTAGTTGTCCTTTTACCAGATCATAGCCGGAAACCATTTCCGTCACCGGATGTTCTACCTGTATTCTTGTATTCATTTCTATGAAATAGAAGTTTTGATCTTTGTCGAGTAAAAATTCCACTGTACCGGCACTGTAATAATTTACTGCATTTGCCGCATTTACTGCCTGATTTCCAAGTTTTGTTCTTAATTCTTCATCAACAATTGGTGAGGGAGATTCTTCAATAAGTTTTTGATGTCTTCGCTGAATTGAACAATCACGTTCTCCAAAATGTGCAACATTACCATGAGTATCGCCAAGAATTTGAACTTCAATATGTTTTGCATCTAGTACTAGTTTTTCTACATAAAGATCACCATTTCCAAAAGCGGTCTCAGCTTCTGAACTGGCAGCATCATAAGCACTTTTTAATCCTTCAGGGTTTTGAACAATACGCATACCTCTTCCACCACCACCTGCCGTAGCTTTTAATAATAGGGGATAACCAAGGTCTTTTGCAACCTTTTTTATCTTTTCAAAATCAGTAATAACTCCATCACTACCGGGAATACAAGGAACTCCTGCTTTTTGCATTGTTTTTCTTGCTTTTGCTTTATCACCCATATTAGTAATGATATCTCCGGAAGGTCCTAAAAATTGTAAATTATGTTCTTTACACATTTGAGCAAAATCGGCATTTTCGGAGAAAAAACCATATCCGGGATGGATAGCATCGGCATTTGTAATTTCTGCTGCACTAATTAATTGAGAAGCTTTTAAATAACTTTGAGTACTCGGTGCCGGACCAATACAAACAGCTTCATCCGCAAATTTAACATGGAGTGAGTATTTATCTTGAGTGGAATATACTGCAACAGTTAAGATTCCAAGTTCTTTACAGGCACGAATGACCCGTAAAGCAATTTCACCTCTATTAGCAATAAGTATTTTTTTTATCACGATACATTTTTCTGTTTTTAATAATTATGATTTTTCAACAACAAACAATACCTGATCAAATTCAACAGGCTCTGAGTTTTCAACGAGTATTTTTATAAGAGTACCTGAAACTTCTGATTCAATCTCATTCATTACTTTCATTGCTTCAATAATACACAAAGTCTGACCTTTTGAAATTTGGTCTCCAACTTTTACAAAAGGATCTGAATCAGGTGCAGGTGATCTGTACATTGTACCAACCATTGGAGTTTTTATTTCAATAGTATTTGTACTTTGTTTTGTTTCTATTTCTTGTGTTTCTTTAGGAACAGCGGTTATTGGTTCAGGTGTTTGTATTGGATTTGGAGATGTTTGAATATTTTGAACAGGAGCAGATGCACTTATTATATGGGTTCCTGATTTTGAAATTTTAATTTTAGAGCCCCACTGTGAAATTTCTATTTCTTCAATATCATGGGATTCTACCATTTTGACAAGTTCTAATATTTTTGATGTTTTCATGGCTAAACCTTTAGTTAACTCGTTCGCAATAATTTCCGTCACGTGTATCAATTTTTAGAATATCACCCACGTTAATAAATAATGGTACAGCAACAACATATCCTGTTTCCAATGTAGCCGGTTTTGTTGCGTTAGTTACTCTGTCACCTTTTAAACCGGGATCAGTAGCTTTTACTTTTAGTTCTACATGAGTAGGAGGTTCGATATCTACTGCATTTCCTTCAGTAAATAGAATTTTTACAATCTCATTCTCTTTGACAAAATTTTTTACATTTTTGAATAAATCATCAGAAATATCTGTTTGTTCATAAGTTTCCTGATCCATAAAAACATGATTTACTCCATCAAAATAGGAATATTGAAGTTTTCTTGCCTCAAGCCTGACTTCATCTAATTTTTCACCTGAACGAAAGGTATTATCCACTACCTGTCCGGTAAGAATGTTTTTTAATTTTGTTCTGATTCTGGCACCACCACGAGCAGTTTTTACATGTTGAAATTCAACAATTTTTACAAGTGCCTCTTTATATTTAATTACCATGCCATTTTTTATATCTGATGTTTTAGTCACTATTTCCCCTTTTAAGTATTTATTCAAATAATCGTAAATTTACATTTTACTTCATATTATGTCAACCAGATTTTATGGATTAATAAAACGCCTGACAGATCTGAGACTTGTGTATCTTTTTTTATTAAAATTTATCTTATCCGATTTGAAACTATTGATTTTTACCCGACCGGCACAGTGTATGAATTCATAATCTCCCAGATATAATCCTACATGAGTAATTCTTTTAGAATTTGGACCAAAAAACAGTAAATCTCCGGGTAATAGGTTAATAAGATTTCCAACTGTGTCTATTTCTGTTCCCTGATGTACCTGCATACTTGCATCACGTAATATTATTTGACCACAATGCCTGAAAACAGTTTGAGTAAATCCACTACAATCCATTGTTTTGGGTGAAGCTGTACCCCAGGTATATGGTCTTCCTAATAATTGTTTTGCTATCGTGAGTACTTCTGAAACGACAGGTTTCTTTTTAATATATTCACTGTATTCTATTGCATTTGAAACCGGAATATAACCTTTTCTACCATCAGGATATTTTATGGTGTACCATTTCCATGATTTTGTTTCTAAGAGAAATATATTACCAAGCACTACATCACTCACAGGGAGGGATTTTTTTGATTTTTTAGAATATACTATACCTTCAATTTCAGTATATACAACTTTTTTTGACTTATCCCAAACCTGACGAAGAGAATCTGTTCCGATAATTATTCGATCATTCATTACCCAACCTAAATATCCATCATCTGTCCTGACTAAAGAAAAACCATGTTCTTTTTTTAAAATTTCTAATGGTAGCCCCATTAAAGTTTGAGATACTACATCTTTTGTAAAGGATGAACTACTGCGTAATGTTATAACAGAATTATTTGCAAGACCAAATGAATATTCCCCCACAGTTTCTTCAGGTAATAATTTTATGGACTTGTGAAAATTATTACTCGGATACTTGGAAGCCAGACTTTTATAAAATTCATTTCTTGCTTTTTTTGAATCAGTTTCACCATGAATAATATAATTTTCTTTTGTGGTGTCAATATCTATTGACCAAACAGATATCCGTTTATCCGGACAATAAATTGATTTGATTGAATCAGAAATACATATTATTTTAGACTTAGTAATAAAAGTTTCGCTAAATAATAATGAATAACCGAATATTATAAAAATAAATAATCTTGTAAATTTCTTCATTTTTCACCTCTATGGATTGTAATTAATGATAACAAATGATGAGTAGTAATCAATTATTTTAAATAACCGAGTGTTGTATTGTATGTGCTGTTATCCTTAAAAATAGTTAGTGCTTTTTTTAGAACTTCATCATCTATGAGATTTGCCTGAGTTCTTGTACTTAAACCTCCGCTGAGTGTTGCAAATTCTGATGCTAAACCTTTTTTTATAAATTGTTTATTATCATTAAACTGATTTATTTTCATACTCTTAAAAATATCATGTAATACTTGAAAATGATTTGAATCATCTTTGAACTGATCATATTTCATAATTTCTTTTTTAATTTTTTTTAATTGTTTTTCTTCATCAAAATCAACAGAAAAATTTTCAGATATCAGATATTGTTCAAATAAATTAATGATTTCATCATTTATATTTTTATAATCAGGAAGAGTTCCTTTTTCTGATTTATATTTAATTGCAAAACTATAAAATTTATTTTTTATCCAGAGTTGTTGAACAAATTTTGGCATTTTTTTTCTTTCAATAACAAAATCAGGTGCTATTCCGCCACCACCTTTTAGTTGTCTGCCATTTTTTGAAAAAAAGAGTGTATCTTCATCATTGGAAATAGTTACCAGAGACGAATCTTTAATAAAACCAGGTTTTTGGATACAACGACCACTTGGAGTATAATATTTTGCATTAGTTATTTTTATGGAATGATTTTTATCCAGATCTTTGACTTGCTGGACAAGTCCTTTACCAAAACTTGTTGAGCCTACCACTATACCTCGATCTGTGTCCTGAATAATGCCGGCAACAATTTCACTGGCAGATGCACTACCACGATCTATCAATGCAGCAATATTTATGTGTGAGTCAATTATTGGTTTTTTCCTGGAAATAAATACTCTGGAGGCACTTTTCATGCGACCTTTTGTAATGAGAAGAGTATCACCCGGATCAGTAAAATACTCAGAAATTTCTAAAGCTTCCTGTAATAATCCACCGGGGTTACCTCTTAAATCAAATATCAGATTACTAAAATCATTGTTTTGTGAAAAATTCTGAATATTCTTTTTTACTTCTTTTGCTGCACCACGTGAAAAACCAATTAATCTAATATATCCTGTCTTATCATCTAACATACCGGAATAACTTATAATTGGAACTTTAATTTTATCCCGAATCAGTTTAATTTCGAATATATCTTTCAGTCCTGGTCGATGAAAAGTTACATTTACTTTTGTACCTTTTTTGCCTCGCAAAAGTTTTGAACATTTTGATAAACTGAGTCCGATTGTTGAAATTGAATCAACTTTTATGATTTGATCACCGGGTATTATACCTGCACGGATTGCAGGACCACCATCCATTGGGGATATTGCTGTAAGTGTATCATTTCTCATACTGATACTAATACCAATACCTCCATAAGTTCCTTTGGCTAATTGTTCAATCGGATCTTTTTCCTCTTTTGTAAGAAAAACAGTATATGGATCAAGGTCATTTAATGCTTTATTTATAGCGTTTTCTGTAAATTCTTCGATGTCAATTTGATTTACATAATTTGACACAAGTATTTGATATACATTTTCGTATAAACTCAAAGAATGGGATAATTTTTTATAATAATCATTTTTACTTATAGCGAACACAATAGTAAATGCGATTAAAACAATAAATACTACTTTTATTTGCCATTTTTTATAAAATTTCATTAAAATTTTCCTTCTTTATTTTAGTTAAAAAAAATTTCCATATTTTATTTGAAATTGTTTCAATAGGTAAAGTTCCATCAATTACATTGAATCGATTTTTTTCTTTTTTCGCCATATCCAGAAAACCCATTTTTACTTTCTTATGAAAATCAATGTGCTCCTGTTCTAACCTGTCAAGATTCTTTTTCCCAAGTCTTGATGAACGAATATCAAGAGGAATATCAAGTAAGATAGTTAAATCTGGAATTAGATTGTCTGTAGCTGCAAAATTTATTGTATTTATGAATTTTAAATCAATACCTCGTGCATAACCTTGATAAGCAGTAGATGAATCATAAAATCGATCACAAATAACAATTTTTCCTTCATTAATTAAAGGATGTAAATACTCACGACTTAATTGGTATCTACTGGCCGAATAGAGAAGGTATTCAGTAAGAGAATGCATTTTGTCATTTTTTTTATCCAGTAATATATCCCTGATTTTTTCGCCAATTTCTGTTCCACCAGGTTCACGGAAAAGTCGAAATTTATAGGATTCTTTTTTTAGCTTTTCTGTAAAAAGTTGAATCTGAGTTGTTTTTCCACAACCATCCAGTCCTTCAAAATTTATTAATATTCCTTTTTTCATTGTTCTTCTATTTTTATATATTTAATAAAATTAAATAATTTTTCAACCTTTTTAATCCAAATATTTTTATCAAATATTAGTTATAGCCAGTTTTTGTTGAGTATTTCTATAAAGAATTTTGGAGGCTTGCAAGGTCTTTTATTGGAATTTAAAAAAGCATGAATTGTATAGCCAATAACTATTAGCTCTTTTGTATCGGCATTGGTTACTTTATAATCAATTTTTATTCGAGCACCTGGTTTATTTTCAATTATACATTTTATGTTTAATAAATTATCAAACTCAGCACCTTTTTTATATTCACAATGAGATTCTGCTACCGGAAGTCCATATCCCATTTTTTCAAAATCTGAATAGGGGATGCCTATTTGTCTAAGCATATCTGTCCTTGCTGCTTCAAAAAACTCATAATATCGGGAGTAATACACAATTCCCATGAAATCAATATCACTATATCTTACTCTTGTTTTATAATCAAATTCAATCATTAATAATTTGAGGAATCACTTCTTGTATTCCCATGCTCCCATTTTTGAAAATTTTTCTAGTCGTAAATCTATTAGTTCTTCTTTTGGTATTTTTTTCAGAGCTTTGACATGTTCCAGAATACTTTCTTTTAATATTTTGGCCATTTCTTTTGGTGCACGATGTGCTCCACCATCAGGTTCTGTAATAATTTCATCGGCAATATTTAGTTGTCTCACATCTTTTGCAGTAACCTTCATTGCTTTTGCTGCATCAGGAGCTTTTGCTGCATCTCTCCATAGTATAGATGCACAACCTTCCGGAGAAATTACTGAATACCAAGTATTTTCCAGAACCAGTATTCTATCACCGACACCAATACCTAAAGCTCCGCCGGAAGCACCTTCACCAATAATAATAATTAGAATTGGTACTCGAAGCCGTGACATTTCAAAGAGATTTTTGGCTATTGCTTCGGCCTGTCCTCGCTCTTCTGCTCCAAGCCCCGGATAGGCTCCCGGAGTATCAATGAATGTTACGATTGGACGATTAAATTTTTCTGCCATTTTCATAAGTCTGAGTGCTTTTCTGTATCCTTCAGGATTTGGCATTCCAAAATTTCGATAGAGATTTTCTTTTGTATTTCTGCCTTTTTGTTGACCAATGAACATTATTTTTTCATCTTCAATTGTTGCCAGTCCTCCAATTAGAGCTTTATCATCTCCAAAATATCTATCGCCATGTAATTCAATAAAATCAGAT
>JAOZSG010000247.1:0-460 GCA_029939785.1 Fidelibacterota bacterium
TATGATAAATGGGTATTTTCATACGCTTTGCCATAATTGCCGCTATAGATGCATTGGTATCCCCCAGGATTAGTACAGCATCTGGTTTTTCTTTAATAAATATTTCTTCAACTTTTATTAAAGTTTCTCCCAAAACATGACCAAGAGAACTTGTATCTACTCCAAGATAATAATCAGGTTTACGAAGTTCCAGATCTTCATAAAAAACTTCATTTAATTCATAATCATAATTTTGACCTGTATGAACTGTTATATGATTTACATATTTATCTAATAAAGGCATTACTCGGGATAGTCTGATTATTTCCGGACGTGTGCCAACTATTGTTATTACTTTCAAATCTGTTTTATTCATACATATTCCTTTTTTGTCGTCCACGAATTTCACTAATTAACACGAATAGTTTATAGTACAATTCTTTTATATGTTAAACTGCGTTCACCAAAATTTACAAGAATT
>JAOZSG010000247.1:470-5297 GCA_029939785.1 Fidelibacterota bacterium
GGTTTTAAGGTTGAAAGGTTATAAAGGTGAGCAAATTATAAAGATTTTAGGTGTCGGATTAATGATGCTATTGATTTTGATAATGATACACAATGCTCATTTAGTTCAGTAAATTTACTATCATTAATATAGTCCAAATCTTTAGCAATATATGACATACTCCTAACTTCTCCACATGATGATTTTGAGAAATCTAAAAACCTTATGAATTCTTTATTGGAATTTCTTTCAAAACCTTCAGCAATATTATTCATCACAGAAATAGATGCTCTTTGAATTTGATCTTTGAATCCATAATCCTTCAAAATCCCAAAATTCTGATAAATAAACTTTACTAATTCTCTTGCCTTCTGCCAAATTCTCAAGTCTTCAAATTGCTCAATCTTTCCCGTCATTTCAACTTTCTAACTTCCTAACTTTTCAACTTTCTAACCTTCTAACTTTCTAACCTTCTAACCTTCTATCCTTCAAACCTTTTCATAATAAGTATCAGGATCATCGGGATTAAAAAATTCATTTATCCAAAATAATGTATATAAATCTTCTTTCCCAATATTTGTTATGTTATGTGTAAACCATACAGGCATATCAACATATCCCGGTTGGTCGCCTGAAAGTTTGTATTCGATTATTTTATCTGTACCAATTTTACGTAATTGAATTAATGCTTCACCTTTAATTACTGCAAATCTTTCAACTTTTCTCAGATGAAAATGATCCCCTCTGGTTATCCCTGGTTTTGTTGTAGAAAAAGAAGTTTGCCCCTGATTTTTTGATTTGATTGTTTCCACAAAGGACCCTCTATTGTCGGTATGTAAAATGTATTTTTGTGGAAAATAGTCTTCAGGTAAATATGATCTGTAGGTATTAAACAAACATATATCCAGATAATTTGATAAATCTGGAAACATACCATTTTCTTTATACATTAATTGAAATGATTTCATCTTTTCTAAAACTTCAGTTACTTTTAATTCACCAATTGATTCAATATACATTTCCGGATTATATTCTTTATTAATGATAATATTATAAATTTTATTGACTAAATCATTGATATAAATAAGTTGCATATTAGCATCAACCTGAATTTCAGGTAAATCATTATGGGTGACCTGATATGCAAAAGTTGTCACGACTGAATTATAGAAAGGTTTGCCAAAAGGACCAAATACATTTGGAATTACCATACCTGTAAATTTATTCCCTTTTTTACTGCAAAAATTAACTAGCAATTCACGAGCATCTTTTTTTGATTTTCCATACTCATTGTCCCGGGATTCCTGAGTTGAAGATGAGATCAAAATGTGTGGGTTTGTTTCAGTTCTCTTTATTGATTCGATCAAATCTTTAACAAGTTTAACATTTGTTTTATAAATGATTCCGGGTTCTCCATGTCTGTTTAATGCAGCAAGATGTACTATAACATCACACTGTTTAACAAAATTATCCATTTGTGCAGTATTAGTAAAATAGTCATCCTCAAAGGGAATTCTTGTAATATTTTCTTTTAATCCAAGATAATTAAATAAATGTGTACCTACAAAACCAGCCTGACCTGTTATTCCAACTTTTATCATTAATATCTCCTTATTTTTCTGTCCACGGATTACACTGATTTTCACAGATTATTTTACTTATAATTTTAATCCGAGTAATTCGTGAAATCTGTGAACTACAAAATCATCCTTTTATATTTTAAAGATTTTTCACCAAAGTTAACTAATAAACCAACCTTACAATTCGTTGCTTTCAAATAATTTAATAATTGTGATTCATGATCAGATACTAAAAAACCAAGAGCCTTTAATTCAACAATAATTTTATCAAAACAGAAAAAATCGGCACTATACTCTTTATTAAGAATTTTATTTTTATATTCTATTTTTATTTTTTTCTCTTTTTCAAATGGAATTTCTTTTTCTAAAAACTCAAGAGATAATGCTTCTTGATAAACAGCCTCTAAAAAGCCGTTACCCAATGTTTTGTGAACTTCCATACAAGCACCAATAATCTTGTATGTCAACTTTTCATATAATAATTTACTCATAATAATATGTCTTAATAATCTGTGTCATCTGTGTAATCCGTGGAGTAGTTCTTGTATTTACTTTAACAATTCGTGGACTATTTTCTATTCGCTTCCCAGTTTTTTAATTGATTTTGAACATAATCCAGTTCTAATAATTTATCTTTCACCTCTTCAATTGTTAACCTTCTTGTATTTTCAGAGTTATAATCATATCCCTTGGAAATTTCTTCTTCACCTTCTTCAAAAAACACTTTATAATTCAAGTCTCTGTTGTCTGCTGGAATTCTATAATAATTTTCCAAATCTTCGGCTTTTACCATATCCTCTCTATTAACAAGAGTTTCATGTTTTTTCTCACCGTGACGTGTACCGATATATTTAATTTCAGAATCAGATTTGAATAATTCTTTCAATGCTTTTGCTAAATCTAATATTGTTGAAGCAGGAGATTTCTGAACAAAAATATCTCCTGGATTGCCATTTTGGTATGCGAAAATTACAAGTTCTACAGCTTCATCAAGTGACATGAGATATCTTGTCATACTAGGATCAGTAATTGATAACGGTTTACCGGATTTCATAAAATCGATGAACAAAGGAATAACGGATCCTCTGGATGCCATTACATTGCCATATCTGGTTCCGCAGATTATTGTATCACTCTCTGTAGCCCTTGAATTTGCAACCATGACTTTTTCCATCATTGCTTTTGATATTCCCATTGCATTAATTGGATAAACAGCTTTATCAGTACTGAGTACAACAACTTTTTTTACATTATGATCTATTGCAGAAATGAGAACATTTTCTGTTCCTATAACATTTGTCTTCACTGCCTGCATTGGATAAAATTCACAGGATGGTACTTGCTTTAACGCAGCAGCATGAAAAACATAGTCAACATTATACATAGCGGAATTTATACTCCTTGAATCTCTAACATCACCTATATAAAATTTTATCTTATCATTTTTATACTTATGTCGCATTTCATCCTGTTTTTTTTCATCACGACTGAATATCCGTATTTCCTTAATATTAGTTTCCAAAAAACGATTTAGTACAGCATTTCCAAAAGAACCTGTTCCACCTGTTATTAATAATGTTTTATTTGTAAACATAAATCCAACCTCCTGATAGTTTTTATCTAAAATTTATTGATCTCTATTATATTAATATTTTATTTTAATTGATTAACAATATTCAAATGTTCTTCTAAATCTTTTTCATTTGTAAACCTTTGAGTAATTTTTTTTGCCGGACATCCACCATAAATAGAATATGATTCTGTATCTTTCGTTACAATTGAACCTGCTGCAATAATGGTCCCTTCTTTAATTGTAACACCGGACATGATTATTGCACCATACCCAATCCAAACATCATCTTCTATTATTATTTTTTGATCTGTTTCTTTCCATATATAATCATTATCGCGAACTGATGATGATAATCTAATAGGAACACCAATTTGCTGATAATTATGATCGTATTTACCAACAAAAGCTACATTATTTGCAATGATAACATTATCACCGATTATTGCATTACATTCAATTTGTGAATTTCTTCCTATATAAAAATTATTACCTATTTCTATTTGAGATTTTGCCCAGAGTACAACATTTCTTCCTGCATGAAAATTTTTTCCGATTTTATATTTTTTCCATTTTACATGAATTAAATATGAATCTCTTATTTTCTTTATTATTTCGATCATTATTGTAGTTTCCATTTTTTTAGTAATTCGGTCTTTAAATTATCTAACGAATACGTCTTAATTAATTCAGTATTATTCAAAGACAATTCTAAAGATTTAATCATATATTTACAAAATAATTTTTCACTCCTTTGTTCTGCAACAAATCCATTTTGTCCCTGATCAACTATATCTTTTGCACTACTAAAATCAGTAACACAAACCGGTATATTACAAGCTAATGCTTCTACCAGAGTAGTGCACCAACCTTCTTTTTCTGATCCCATTATAAATAGATCAGAAGCATTCAAATATTTTGCTAATTCATCATGTTCTTTGTATCCAAGAAGTTCAATATTTTCTGATAATTCGTTCTCTTTAATATAATTATTTATCTTCACCTTATCTTCACCATCACCAATAAAATAAAAAATACTGTCAGGATTAATCTTGATGAACTCCCGATAGGAATCAATCATAAATTTCCATCCTTTAAACCATGCCAATCGTCCGGTTGTGATAATTATTTGTTTATCCAAAGGAAGACTCAGTTCCTTTCTTAATCCAACCTTATTTTGGTAATCTTTAAATAAATTTGTATTTACTCTTGTTGGAAATTGTATAATTGAATTATTTGGTAAATTACCATTACTACGCTCAATAGCCTCATCTATACTTGGATAATCTGCTGCAGCTAAAATACAATTAGCATCTTTTAATTTTTTAAAGAAAAATTTATCATATATTTTTGCGAGCGATCTGGCAAATCTGTATCTTGAAATTTTTAAAGGATTTTCTATTCCGGGAAAATAATAACATAGGTTAATTTTTTCACTATTTTTTATTGCCAAAATGATTTCCGGTGACTGAGTAAAAATGTTCTTACTTTTTTTATCTAATATTTTATTTTGATAGTTTCTAATTCCCAGATATGTAATAATTCTGTCCGGCAATAAAGGCTTTTTGTATGTTTTTACACGTTTTGCAATATTAAAAACATCGAATTCTTTACCATTAATATCTCTTTTTATCCATTTGCCAATAGGTTCATTTTCCAAACCCCACCCCACAAGGCAAACCTGTGTCCCAAACTGCT
>JAOZSG010000248.1 GCA_029939785.1 Fidelibacterota bacterium
AACAAGTAACAAGTAACAAGTAACAAGTAACAAGTAACAAGTAACAAGTAACAAGTAACAAGAAAAGGTAATAATGAAATTTATCGATTATAAAATATCAAATGAGATTAAAAATAATTTGACTCAACTGGGATTTGTTCGTCCTACAGATATTCAATACAAAGCAATTCCGTCCATTTTGGATGGTGAAGATGTTCTTGCTATTGCACAAACCGGAACAGGAAAAACTGCAGCATTTGCAATTCCTATTATTGATGAAATACATAGTTTTAAGGCCAGTAAACGTACAGCAGGAATAAAATGTATAATTATGGTGCCAACCCGTGAACTGGCTCAGCAAATTGGGTCAGTATTTAATAAACTTTGTAAACATACCAAAGTAAAAGCTCTGGCAATTTATGGTGGTGTAGAACAGGATAATCAAATTGAAAGGCTTGTTAAAGGAATTGATATACTCATTGCCACTCCCGGCCGTATGTTTGACCTTATTAATCAGGAATATATATCTACAGAATATGTCCGAACTCTTGTTTTGGATGAAGCTGATCAAATGCTGGCTCTTGGCTTTATTAATGATATTAAATATATTAAAACAATGCTTCGTAGAAGACATCAGACACTTTTCTTTTCTGCAACAATAAACGATGAAATTAAAAATCTTGCTTATTCACAAGTCAGAACTTCAGCAATCCGAATTCAAATTTCCCCAAAAGATCCTGTATCAAAAAATGTATCACATTTTGTAATGTTTGTTGAAATGGACGACAAACGGTTTTTTCTGGAAAGATTTATTCGTGAAAATCCTGAAAGTAAAATCATTGTGTTTGTCCGAACAAAAGTACGTGCAGAACGGGTTTCAAAAGCTATGGGTAGGGTAGGTATCTCGACTTTATCAATACATGGTGATAAAGATCAATCAGAGCGAACAGAAGCAATGACAGAATTCAAAAACGGAACTTCTAATATCCTTATTGCTACTGATGTAACAGCGAGAGGAATTGATATACCTGATGTTAATTATGTGATTAATTATGATCTGCCGGAAGTTACAGAAAACTATGTTCATCGTGTAGGAAGAACCGGTCGTGGATTCAACAAAGGTATTGCTATTTCATTTTGTAGTAAAGGTGAGAAAGAAACTCTGGAAGAAATACAGGGTTTCCTCAATAAAGACATTGAAACAATAAAAGTATCAAAAAAAGATTATTTTTTCACAATAAATCCCGATCAACTGGAAACTACTATTAAAAATTTGATCGATGAAAATGAAATATTGAAGAAAAAGAAGAAGAAAAAATCCAAACCCAAAAAACCAAAGAAGAAAAAGAAAAAATAAAATTATTTAACGTTCCATCACTTCAATACAACAGTCATCCGTATAAATCCATCCAATCCGGTGAATTCGTGTTTAATTTTTCTTCACTTTATTATTGAAAATTCGAAGTTGTAATAAATTATTAAAAACCATTTTTTATTTAATAAACCAATCCTAAATTTCACAAGTTGTTTATTGTATCGTAATCTATATTAATAGAGGCATTCATATGAAATTACAAAAATTAATTACTGCTTTATTGATCACATCATTAGTTACTATTTTTATTAATTGTGCTACTACAAATTCAATGAAAATAAAGAATATTCAAAGAGAAAATCCATCTGTACAACGAGAATTCAGAGCTGCATGGGTTGCAACTGTTGCAAATATTGACTGGCCAAGCAAACCTGGGCTTTCTACTGAGGAACAGCAAAGAGAGGCCATTGCAATTTTGGATACTGCAAAAAATCTTAATCTTAATGCTATCATATTTCAGGTGCGACCTCAATGTGACGCATTTTATAAAAGTGAATTGGAGCCATGGTCATATTATTTGACAGGAAAACAGGGAATTGCTCCTGATCCGTATTATGATCCGCTGGAATTTTGGATCGAAGAATCTCACAAACGCGGTTTGGAGTTACATGCCTGGTTTAATCCCTATCGTGCACATCATCCTGTAGGAGGTGAAGTTTCAAAATATTCGATAATTAAAAGAAGACCTGAATTAGTTAAAAAACTTAAAGGCGGATATTACTGGTTAGATCCAACTAAGAAAAGTGTACAGGATCATTCTCTTGCTGTAGTTATGGATGTTGTCAAAAGATATGATGTTGATGGAATCCATTTTGATGATTATTTTTATCCTTATCCAACTTATAATGAAAATGAAGATTTTCCTGATGATGATACCTGGAAAGAGTATAAAAGTCAAGGTGGAAAACTGGAACGTGGCGACTGGAGAAGAGATGGTGTAAATACTTTTATAAAAAATCTATACAAAGCAATTAAAAAAGAAAAACCTTATGTGAAATTTGGATTAAGTCCTTTTGGGATGTATCGTCCGAATGTTCCGGCATCAATTAAAGGATTTGATCAGTATGAGGTGCTTTATGCTGATGCAAGATTATGGCTTAACGAAGGTTGGGTAGATTATTGGACTCCTCAATTATACTGGCCTATTAATCAAATTAACCAGAGTTTTCCAGTATTACTTGGGTGGTGGTCAAAAGAAAATTTTAAAAATCGTAATATTTGGCCTGGTTTATATACAAGTAAATTTCAGGATGAAAAAGGTATAGACGAAATAATAAATGAAATCATGATCAGTCGTGGAATAACAATGGATGCACCGGGGCATGTTCATTTTAGTATGAAACCATTACTAAATAATGATACACTTTTATTAAGCCTTAAAAATGGTCCATACAAACAGCAGGCAATAGTGCCGGAATCTCCATGGCTTGATAATAAAAAACCGGAAGCACCACAAGTTAATATTGGATCAAATGATGATGAATTATCAGTTTCATGGAATCATGACAATATAAAAGATGTTTTTCAATATGTTCTTTATTATAAACGAGGAGCAAATTGGAATTATAAAGTGTTTCCTAAAAATGAATATTATTACAATTTTCCTGTTTATATAGAATCTACTGACACACTCAATAGTGAACCTATCAAACTGGAAAGTATTACAAAAGTTGGTGTTTCTGCAATTGATAGAACAGGGAATGAAAGTAATTATAATATAATTAAAATTGGAGATTTGAATAATAAATGAAGACAGCAAAAGAAATTAGGAATGATTTTTTAGAGTTTTTTAAAAATAACGATCATAAAATTGTAAAAAGTACTCCGGTAGTACCTCAGGATGATCCGACATTACTTTTCGTAAATGCAGGGATGAACCAGTTTAAATCAGTTTTTTTAAATCAGGAAAAGCCCTCTTATCCTAGAATTGCAGACACACAAAAATGTATTCGCGTTAGTGGAAAACATAATGATCTTGAAGAAGTTGGACGTGATACTTACCATCATACATTTTTCGAAATGCTTGGTAACTGGTCATTTGGCGATTATTATAAAAAAGAAGCAATTGAATATGCGTGGAAACTTTTCACAGAAACATGGGGATTCTCAAAAGATCGACTTTGGGCATCTGTATATACAGATGATAATGAAGCCGCCAAATTATGGGAAGAAGTAACAGATATTGCACCGGATAGAATATTACGCTTTGGTAAGAAAGATAATTTTTGGGAAATGGGAGATACAGGACCTTGTGGTCCTTGTTCAGAAATTCATTATTATATGGGAGATGATCCGGAAAATCAGGACAAAAATAAAGTTAATGCTGATGATGCTGAATATATAGAACTTTGGAATTTGGTGTTTATGCAGTATAATCGGGACATTACTGGAAAGTTAAATCCATTACCGGCAAAACATGTTGATACAGGTGCAGGCTTTGAACGTATTGTTGCAGCAATTCAAGGTAAAAAATCAAATTATGATACTGACCTTTTTATGCCGATTATTAATAAAATTGTTGAACTTACAGGTAAAAAATATTCACAAGAGACGGGAACTCCACATCGTGTAATTGCTGATCATATTAAAATGCTATCCTTTTCTATTGCTGATGGTGGACTACCATCAAATGATGGCAGGGGATATGTAATTCGTCGGATTTTAAGAAGAGCTGCAAGGTTTGGTAAAATGTTGGATATGCACGAACCTTTTATTTATAAATTACTGGATTCTGTAATCGAAATATATCAGGATACTTTTCAGGAACTTGTTGATAGAAAAGACCATATTAAAAAAGTAATCAAGGTTGAAGAAGAATCTTTTAGTGAAACTCTTGAGAGAGGATTAGCTGTATTTGATAAGATCGTAGAAAAGGATGAAACAAAAAAAGTAAATCAAATTTCTGGCAAAGATGCATTTAAACTTTATGATACTTACGGATTTCCTTTTGATTTAACTGTGTTGATTGCAGAAGAAAAAAATCTTACCGTTGATCATAATGGATTCAATATTGAGATGGAAATTCAGAAAGAAAAAGCACGTGCAAGTATTGTCAAAGTTGATTATAGTGATTTATCCAATAAATGGACAGTTGTAAGTAAAGGTGATGATTCCCAATTCATTGGTTATGAAAATGATGAAACTGAAGCAGTAATTAGAAAATATATTCATAGTGAGGGTAAATTTAATCTGATTCTTGATAAAACAGTTTTTTATGCAGAATCCGGTGGTGAAGTTGGAGATACCGGAGTCATTACCGGAGATAACTTTACTATACAAATAGAAGATACTCAAAAAACCAATGATTCTTATGTTCATATTGGAAAAATTATCAATGGTAAATTCAATGAAAATTCAAAACTAAAATTATCAGTTGACATTTCAAAATCTAATAAAATTCGGGCAAATCATACTGCAACTCATCTTGCACATCAGGCATTAAAAGAAATAGTTGGAAATCATGTAAATCAGGCAGGTTCATATGTAAATGATGAAAGACTTCGCTTTGATCTTACTCATTATGAAAAAGTCAAAGATGAAGAACTCCGCAAAATCGAACAGATTGTTAATGAAAAAATCCGTGCAAACATCCCAGTAGTTAAAGAACTTAAAAGTTATGATGAAGCTAAAGAATCCGGAGCAATGGCTCTTTTTGGTGAAAAATATGGTGATGTTGTAAGAATCGTTGAAATCGGTGATTTTTCAAAAGAATTTTGTGGTGGAAAACATGTCACGAGAACCGGTGATATTGGGTTATTCAAAATTATATCAGAAACTTCTGTCGCATCCGGAGTTCGAAGAATCGAAGCATTAACAGGTGAAGCAGCATATAATGATCTTATAAAAAATGAACAAATATTATCTAATTTGGAAAAATTAACTGTTACACCAAAAATTAAATTG
>JAOZSG010000249.1 GCA_029939785.1 Fidelibacterota bacterium
TATCCAAGATTTTTAATTTATATTTCACTACGAAACCAGAAGGAACAGGTTTTGGGTTAGCACAAGTCTATCAAATTATTGCTGATCATAATGGTACTATTGAAGTAGAAAGTGAGATTGGTAAAGGTGCAAAATTTACAATCAAATTGAATATGATAGTGTGAAATAAAAAACTAAGGCTCTGTCACATTGAGCTCGTCGAAATGTGCATCGGAGTACTAATATTATGAAAATTGAAAATCATTAAGTTAGAGCTTCGAGCACCCTTCGACAAGCTCAGGATGACAGAGAGGGTTATATAAAGGAATTTTTATGAATTTATCAGTAATAGTTATAGATGATGACAAATCTCAACGAGAGGTTTTGAGTGGCTTTATTCAGGATTTGGGCTGTAAAGTTCAAACTTGTGATTCCGGGACTAATTGCATTGAATATATTGAAAATAATTATGTTGATCTTGTAATTACTGATTTTAGAATGCCGGGATTAGATGGTCTTCAGGTTTTAAAAAAAGTTAAAGAAATAAATAAAGATATAGCAGTAATTATGATAACTGCTTATGGTTCAATAGAAGATTCTGTAGATGTAATGAAAAACGGTGCCTGGGATTATTTTACCAAACCTGTTGAACTGGAAGAATTACAAGTAAAGCTTGAGCAATTAGGAAATCATAAAACGATTATACAAGAAAATCAAATATTAAAGGAACAGTTAAAAGAAAGTATCAATACTCCAAAAATTATATTCAAAAGTCATGAAATGGAAGACGTAATAAATATGGTTGCAAGAGTAAGTAATAGTGAGGCAGCTGTTTTGATTCTCGGTGAATCCGGTACTGGAAAAGAATTGATAGCAAAAACTATTCATGATGCCTCCGATAGACGAGACAAACCTTTTATCGCAGTAAATTGTGCTGCCATTCCTGAAAATCTGTTTGAGAGTGAACTTTTTGGACATGAGAAAGGATCATTCACCGGAGCACATGAGCAGAGAAAAGGAAAAATCGAAGTTGCTCAGGGTGGTACTTTATTTTTGGACGAAGTTGGTGATATTCCTCTCAGTTTTCAGGTTAAATTATTAAGAGTTTTACAGGAGAAAAACTTCCAGAGAGTTGGATCTAATAAAGATTTACATGCAAATATTAGAATTATATCTGCAACTAATAAGGATCTGGAAAAATCAATTGAAGAATCTACGTTTCGTGCAGATCTGTTTTTTAGATTAAATGTAATTCCGATTACTCTGCCTGCATTACGTCAAAGAAAAGATGATATAAAACCTCTGGTCGATCATTTTATACAAAAACATTCTAAAATTAATAAAAGAAATATAAGTGGAATTTCTACAGAAGGTTATGATTTATTAATGCGATATGATTATCCGGGAAATGTTCGGGAATTAGAGAATATTATAGAAAGAGCCGTGATTCTTGCCAGGTCAAATATAATTTCTGTTAATGAACTTCCGATAAAACAAAATAAACTTACAGAGGATGTTTTTAAAGGAACATTACCCGAACAGGTTGAGCAATTTGAAAAAAAACTGATAAAAAAAGCACTCCGTGAAAATAATAATATTCAAACTGCTGCTGCGAAAAAACTTGGGATTTCTGAGGCAACTTTAAGATATAAAATAAATAAATATTCCAAACAAAAAATCTGAAAAATTTTAATCAACATGAGTTTTGAGTTGCCACGAGTTTTTAATAATTAGTGAAAATAGTATAATTAGTGGAAGGAAAAACTTTTCTTAATTTTTTTATGCTATTATTTCCGAAAACTTTGTTTTTTTTTACCAAAAATTTCTACTAATAGTTTTATGTTTGAATTTTACAAAAAATTATTCGCGTTCATTTGTGTGATTTGCGGATAGAAGAGTTTGGTTGTGGCTCTGTAGCAAAATTTTGTATTCATTAAAGTATATCATCAATATTATTTCTCAAATTCAATAGTAAACTTTGCTCCATTATCATTTTCTATCAATAATTTACCATATAATTGTTTTACTAATAATTCTATTAATTTCAACCCAAATCCTTTATTGTTTTTTGTATTAATTTCTGATAATCCAACACCATTATCTCTATAGATTAATATTATATTGGTTTTACTTTTTGTAACAGAAATTTGAATTAGATTGTTATTGTTTTTAGGGAAAGCATATTTCATTGAATTCGAAATTAATTCATTCAAAATTATACCAACCGGAAGTATTGTTTTTGCTCTAAGTGTAAAATCTTCAATTTGTTTCTCAATTTGAACTGGTTGTAAATTAGAAAACATTAGGTGAATTTCATCAATCAGGTCTGAAAAATATTGTTTTGTTGAAACTTCTTCATAGTTTTTATTTTTATAGAGTTTTTCATATAATATTCCCATGCTATTGATACGACCAATTGCATCCTGAAATGCCGTAGTAACTTCAGGAATATCCAAATTCTTAGATTGTAATGTTAATAAAGATTTTAGGGTCATCATATTATTTTTAATACGATGATGAACTTCTTTTAATATTATCTCTTTTTCTTGAAGAAGGTTCCGTATTTTCTCCTCTCCTTCTAATCGAGTCATAATTTGCCCAAATTGATTTGCTATTACGCTAAAAATATCTTTCTCCGGCTCAGATAATTCTTTAACAATATGGGATGAACAATTCATGCATGCGATTACTTTGCCTTGATAAGAAATTGGAATAATTGCCAGCATAAGCAGTCCTTCATTCTTTTCTATTTGACTCAATGTAAACGCATATTCTTCATACTGTTTAAAAAGTGAATTCCCTTCCATTATTATTTGATAATTTGGAGAATCCGCACTATAATGAGAAACTTTCTGCACAAAATCCGCTGATAATCCTTTTGAATAAACAAGGTCCATACAATTATTATTAACAATATATACTCCGCCACAATCCAGATTGGTTGCTTCGAAAGCGGTATCTAAACTGAGGGCTATCACATCGTCTAAGTTTGTCATGGTATTAATTGTCTGAACAAAATCCCGTTGCATAGAAATCATCTTCATTGTATTCTTATGATCAACAATCTTATTTTTTAAAGCTTGATTTAAATTTCGCATTTTATTTAAGTCATCATGCCTTGCCAGACTAATGGCAATTGCACGATCTATTTCATGAGGATTTGGCGGTTTAACAATATAGGCAGAAACTCCAACATCCTTAGCCCAATTCAACAAGTTCTTTGATTCATGTGCAGTTAAAATCACTGTTGGTATAGAATAGGTTTCTTGTATTATCTGGGCTGCTGCCAATCCATCCATTACAGGCATTTGAATATCCATTAGAATGATATCCGGTTTCAATGAACCTGCCATTTTAATTGCTACCTCTCCATCTGGAGCCATACCAACTATTTCATATCCAATTTTTTTTAAAATACGCTGTAATTCTTCACACACAAGAAAATCATCTTCAGCGATTAATATTTTGATGTTTTTTTTATAAATCAAGATTTTTCTCCTTGTTTTGCGGGTTACGTGGTGCGTGGTGCGAGTTGCGAGTTGCGGGGTGCGGGGTGCAGAAAGAGCATCCCTCGAACCTCGTAACCCGCACCTCGTGCCCCCTCGCACCTCGTCACTCTTCCTTCACAAATTCAATCACCACCTTTGCCCCATTATCATTTTCAATTCGTAATTCACCCTTAAGACTAAAACTTATTATACCTCGTATTAATTCAAAACCAATCCCTGTTTTACTAAAATCACCATTTATAATTTCCTGTGGATAACCAGGTCCATTATCAGAAAAACATAACTTAATCTTTTTTTTATGTTCTTTAATATCAATATCAATTTTGACAATATTTCTTCTATTAATACCATATTTTATAGAATTCATAGTTAGCTCATTTAATATAAGTGTCAAATGATGTGCCTGATTACTATTAACTATAACTGAAGATGGAGATACATTCAATTCTAATTGATCAAAACTTGGTAAATTGTATTTTACTCCGCTTATAATCTGTTGACAAAGAAAACTCAATTGCAATGGTTGCCACTCAGATTGAGAAAGAAGACTATGAACTGTTGCAAGTCCTCTGATACGTTCTTCCAATTCATCTAAAACAGAATATAAAGATTTTCCTGTCTTTTCTGCATTATCATGTTCTTTGTGGAGCATACTAATTATGGCAGTAAGATTGTTTTTTACCCTGTGATTTACTTCAAGTGCTAATACTTTTTGAGTTTCAGCATATTGTTTCAATTTCTTTTCATCTTCTTTTTTCTCAGTAATATCAATAGCATAATGCAGATACGAATTATCATCAACAGGAACCCAATATGTATCCCATAGTCTGCCAAATGCCTCAACACATGGATCATTTGTGGGTGTTTCGATTTTGAACATCTCATCTACCCTGCAAAAATTACATTGAATTCCCGGTGTATCGGATTTTCCGTTTTTTATTAAGTTTTCATAATCCGGTTTAAGAAATTGACAACCTCCAAATTCTTTCCAGCAATAATCATTTAATATTACACCAATATCAAGAGCAATTTTATTAGCAGCAATGACTTTTCTACTTTTGCTTATCAACATAATTGGATAAGGTATGGAATTCAATAAAGTAGTATTAAGTTCTTGTTTATTTTTTATTGCTTCATCCATTTGTTTCCATTTAGTAATATCCTGAATTGTTCCTATCGAATGAGTTGGTTTATCATTCTCATTATAATAAGTTTTACAACGTTCATTAACATATTTTACAACTCCATCTGATAGCAACAAACGATGGACAATATTAAAAGGTACTTTGGTTTTTACTGAATCATTATAAATTTCATCTACAAATGTCCTGTCATCGGGATGTATATTATCATAAAACACTTCCAAAGAAACATCTGTTCCTTCCGGATTTAAATTGAATATCCTATAAACTTCATCTGACCATTTAAGTTTTTTCGTAATTAGATCTAATTCCCAATTTCCAATTTTAGCAATTTGTTGTGATTTACTAAGCTGTGCTTCTCGTTTCTGAAGAATTTGGGCTGCTTTTTTTTGTTCTGTAATATCCACACCAATACAAAGTAATCCATTAGTTTTTCCAACATTGTCTAATATGAGACTATTACTCCATCTTATTGTTCGTATATCACCATTTTTTGTGATAATAGGGTTTTCGTGTTGAGATGCTTCAGATATTGAATCCAATGCATTTTTGAATATTTTTGGTATTGTTTTTTTATCTTCTTCAAGAATGAAAAGATCGAACCAATTTTTA